>NZ_JBNNGV010000015.1:0-9850 GCF_050268485.1 Pseudomonas sp. NPDC078416
GCCATCCATGGCGGGGGGCGGCTCTCGCGGCATCCATGCCGCTCGGCCCACGGAGCGAGACCTGCGTTCAGCCTGCACCCAAGTCGCGATTGGTGGTGGCTGGACCTTTTGTGTTTGAAGGGCAAAAGCAGATCAAGAGCAAGATCAAAAGCTTCCCGGCTGAAGCCGGTCCCACAGGTATGCGCGGTGTTTGATCGTTCCCACGCTCCGCGTGGGAATGCATCCTGTGACGCTCCGCGTCAGATCGGTGGCTGGATGCACTTCTTCTGCAGGACGCCGAGCGTCCGAGGCGGCATTACCACGCGGAGCGTGGGAACGATCGGATAATCGATGGTGAATGAACCGGCCCCTTCCCGGCTAAAGCCGGTCCTACTAACAGAGCACCGGCACCTGTGGGACCGGCTTCAGCCGGGAAGCCGTTGCCGTTGCCGTTGCCGTTGCTTTTGATTTTCGAACACCTAACGCCCAGACACCACCAATCGCGACTTTGGTGCAGGCTGAACGGAGGTCTCGCGGAGTGGGTCGAGCCGCAGGGATGCGGCGAGAGCGCCGTCAGGGCATGGATGCCCGTTCGGCGCGGGCCCACGGAGCGGGACCGGAGTGAAGGAACCCGACGAAGTCGGGCCAAACCAGGAGTAGGCACCCTTGGTTACTTGGGGTGCTTTTCCAAGTAACTCGCCGAAGGCGAAACGTCTGCCCCCAGGCAGACGCTCTTGATCTTCGTACGCACTGCAGGTATCAACGCTCGAGCAGAATCCGAAGCATCCGACGCAACGGCTCGGCCGCGCCCCACAACAACTGATCGCCCACGGTAAACGCGCCCAGATACTGCGAACCCATATTCAACTTGCGCAAACGTCCCACCGGAATATTCAGCGTCCCGGTCACCGACGTCGGGCTCAGCTCCTGAATGCTCGCTTCGCGATTATTCGGCACCAGCTTCACCCAAGGATTGTGCTGACTGATCATCCCCTCGATATCCGCGATCGGCACATCCTTGTTCAGCTTGATCGTCAGCGCCTGACTGTGGCACCGCATCGCACCGATGCGCACGCAAATGCCGTCCACCGGAATTGGGCTCTTGAAACGACCCAGAATCTTGTTCGTCTCCGCCTGCCCTTTCCACTCCTCGCGGCTCTGACCGTTCGGCAGCTCCTTGTCGATCCACGGGATCAGACTCCCCGCCAGCGGCACCCCGAAGTTCTCGGTCGGGAAGCCCTCGCCACGCATCGCGTCAGCCACCTTGCGGTCGATGTCCAGAATCGCGCTGGCAGGGTTCGCCAGCTCGTCGGCGACCGACGCATTGATCGCCCCCATCTGCTTGATCAGCTCACGCATGTTCTGCGCACCGGCGCCGGAAGCGGCCTGATACGTCATGACGTTCATCCACTCCACCAGACCGGCCTCGAACAGCCCGCCCAGGCCCATCAGCATCAGGCTGACGGTGCAGTTGCCGCCGATGTAATTCTTGGTGCCGGCGTCCAGCTGCTGGTCGATGACCTTGCGGTTGACCGGGTCGAGGATGATCACCGCATCGTCCTGCATGCGCAGGGACGACGCCGCGTCGATCCAGTAACCCTGCCAGCCCGCTTCGCGCAGCTTGGGGAAGACTTCGTTGGTGTAGTCGCCGCCCTGGCAGGTCAGCACCACGTCCAGGGTCTTGAGCTCGTCGATGCTGTAGGCATCTTTCAGCGGCGCGACGTCCTTGCCCACCGACGGGCCTTGGCCGCCGACGTTGGAGGTGGTGAAAAAAACCGGCTCAATGAGATCGAAATCCTGCTCTTCCAGCATGCGCTGCATGAGCACGGAACCGACCATCCCGCGCCAACCGACCAGACCTACACGTTTCATCGCAACTACACCTTAATTAAAAGTGGGGCCCCGACCGCAGAGAGCCACAGGGCTCAACCTGACAGTCGTGGGCCCGAGATATTACAGATTGCGCAGCGCGGCGACTACGGCGTCGCCCATTTCCTGCGTCCCGACCCGGGCATTGCCTTCGGACCAGATGTCGCCGGTGCGCAAACCCTGATCCAGCACCAGGCTCACGGCTTTCTCGATGGCGTCGGCGGCGGTGTGTTCGTTGAAGCTGTAACGCAGCATCATCGACACCGACAGAATCGTCGCCAGCGGGTTGGCCACACCTTTGCCGGCGATGTCAGGCGCCGAACCGTGGCAAGGCTCGTACATGCCCTTGTTGTTCGAATCCAGCGATGCCGATGGCAGCATGCCGATGGACCCGGTCAGCATGGATGCTTCGTCGGAGAGGATGTCGCCGAACATGTTGTCGGTGACGATCACGTCGAACTGCTTCGGTGCGCGGACCAGCTGCATGGCAGCGTTGTCAACGTACATGTGGCTGAGTTCGACGTCCGGGTAATCCTTGGCCACCTGCTCGACGATTTCGCGCCACAACTGACTGGACGCCAGCACGTTGGCCTTGTCCACCGAGCAAAGCTTCTTGCCGCGCACGCGGGCCATGTCGAAGCCGACGCGCGCGATGCGGCGGATCTCGCTTTCGCTGTAGGGCAACGTATCGTAGGACTGGCGCTCGCCGTTTTCCAGTTCGCGGGTGCCGCGTGGTGCGCCGAAGTAGATGCCACCGGTCAGCTCGCGGACGATAAGGATGTCCAGGCCGGCCACGATCTCAGGCTTCAAGCTGGAGGCATCGGCCAGTTGCGGATAGAGAATTGCCGGACGCAGATTGGCGAACAGGCCCAGTTGCGAGCGGATCTTCAACAGGCCCCGCTCCGGACGAATGTCGCGCTCGATGGCGTCCCATTTCGGGCCGCCCACCGCGCCGAGCAATACCGCGTCAACCGAACGGGCGCGCTCGAGGGTCTCATCCGCCAGCGGCACACCGTGCTTGTCGATGGCCGCGCCACCGATAACGTCGTGGCTCAGTTCGAAACCCAGCTGATATTTCTCGCTGGCCAGTTCCAGAACCTTGACCGCCTCGGCCATGATTTCCGGACCAATGCCATCACCTGGGAGAATCAGAATCTGCTTGCTCATAACGTCCTCGTTTCAATAAGTGCATCGGCGCTTCGAAAGCGCCGATTATGTAAGCAGGTGCTATGCCGCCTGTAGGAGCCGGCTTGCTGGCGAACGCGGTTATTCATTCACCGTTGTGTCGCCTGACACATTGCTTTCGCCAGCAAGCCGGCTCCTACAGGGCGCGCATCAATCAGGCATCCCTGAACAGCCACGGCTGCGCCGCGCGATGCTTGCTCTCGAACGCCGCAATCGCCTCGCCGTCCACCAGGGTCAGGCCGATGTCGTCCAGGCCGTTGAGCAGGCAGTGCTTGCGGAAGGCGTCGATTTCAAAGCGGTACACCTTGCCATCTTCACGGGTCACGGTCTGCGCTTCCAGGTCCACGCTCAACTGGTAGCCCGGCGTGGCTTCAACCACTTTGAACAGCTCATCGACTTCGCTTTCGCTCAGGATGATCGGCAGCAGGCCGTTCTTGAAGCTGTTGTTGAAGAAAATGTCCGCGTAACTCGGCGCGATGATGCTGCGAAAACCGTACTCTTCCAGCGCCCAGGGCGCATGTTCGCGGCTCGATCCGCAGCCGAAGTTTTCCCGGGCCAGCAAGACACTGGCGCCTTGGTAACGCTTGGCGTTGAGCACGAAATCCGGGTTCAACGGACGCTTGCTGTTGTCCTGATACGGCTGACCCACGTCGAGGTAGCGCCACTCGTCAAACAGGTTCGGGCCAAAGCCGGTCCGGCGGATCGACTTGAGGAACTGCTTGGGGATGATCTGATCGGTGTCGACGTTGGCGCGATCCAGCGGAGCGACCAGACCGGTGTGTTGGGTAAAAGGCTTCATACGGGGCTCCTTATGCCTGGCTCATGGTGCGAACGTCGACGAAACGGCCGTTGACTGCCGCAGCTGCCGCCATCGCCGGGCTGACCAAGTGAGTACGCCCACCGGCGCCCTGACGGCCTTCGAAGTTACGGTTCGAGGTCGATGCGCAGTGCTCGCCGCTCTCGAGGCGGTCCGGGTTCATCGCCAGGCACATCGAGCAGCCCGGCTCGCGCCATTCGAAACCGGCTTCGATGAACACCTTGTCCAACCCTTCCCGCTCAGCCTGTTCTTTCACCAGACCCGAGCCCGGCACGACGATCGCCTGCTTGATGGTCGACGCGACTTTACGGCCTTTGGCGATGTCCGCCGCGGCACGCAGGTCTTCGATCCGCGAGTTGGTGCAGGAGCCGATGAACACGCGATCCAGTTGAATATCGGTGATCGCCTGATTGGCTTTCAGGCCCATATACTTCAGTGCGCGTTCGATGGAGCCACGCTTGACCAGATCGGCTTCCTGCGCCGGATCGGGCACATTCTGATCCACGGCCACGACCATTTCCGGCGATGTGCCCCAGCTGACTTGCGGCTTGATCTGGGTCGCGTCGAGCTCGACCACGGTGTCGAACACCGCGTCTTCGTCGGACACCAGGTCTTTCCAGGCTTCAACCGCTGCGTCCCACTGCTCGGCAGTCGGTGCGAAAGGACGACCCTTCACGTAGGCAATGGTCTTTTCATCGGTTGCCACCAGCCCGACGCGGGCGCCGGCTTCGATGGACATGTTGCAGATGGTCATGCGGCCTTCGACGGACAGGTCGCGAATGGCGCTGCCGGCAAATTCGATGGCATGGCCGTTACCGCCGGCGGTGCCGATCTTGCCGATGATGGCCAGGACGATATCCTTGGCCGTTACGCCGAATGGCAGCTTGCCCTCGACCTTCACTTGCATGTTCTTCATTTTCTTGGCGACCAGGCACTGGGTCGCGAGGACGTGCTCGACCTCGGACGTGCCGATGCCGTGGGCCAGCGCGCCGAACGCGCCGTGGGTGGAGGTGTGCGAATCGCCGCAGACCACGGTCATGCCCGGCAAGGTCGCGCCCTGCTCCGGGCCGATGACGTGAACGATGCCCTGACGGATGTCGTTCATCTTGAATTCGGTGATGCCGTACTCGTCGCAGTTGTCGTCCAGCGTCTTGACCTGCAAGCGCGACACCTGATCGACGATGGCGTCGACGCCGTCCTTGCGGTCCGGGGTGGTCGGCACGTTGTGGTCGACGGTGGCGACGTTGGCGTCGATGCGCCAAGGTTTGCGACGGGCCAGGCGCAAGCCTTCGAAAGCCTGAGGCGAAGTCACTTCGTGGATGATGTGACGGTCGATGTACAGCAGCGCGGAGCCATCGTCGCGCTGCTTGACCAAATGCGAATCCCAGAGCTTGTCGTAGAGCGTTTTGCCGGCCATCAGACGGTTCCTCATCAGCGTATTTCTATGCCCCGGCCGCCGATGTCGCAATGACACCGCAAAGACCCTTGGCTTGTGGGGGTGATGCTATGGAATATGCTTAAATAACTCAAATTCATATTTTTCATGCTTTGCATAACCAACAGGAATCCGAGATGGATCTGGCTAATCTCAACGCCTTTATTGCCATCGCCGAGATGGGCAGCTTCTCGGCCGCCGGCGAGCGTCTGCATCTCACTCAGCCGGCGGTCAGCAAGCGCATCGCCGGTCTGGAGCAACAAATGGACGTGCGGCTGTTTGATCGTCTGGGCCGCGAGGTCAGCCTGACCGAAGCCGGACGCGCCCTGCTCCCACGGGCCTATCAGATTCTCAACGTACTGGACGATACCCGGCGGGCGCTGACCAACCTGACCGGGGAAGTCACCGGGCGCTTGACCCTGGCGACCAGTCACCACATTGGTCTGCACCGGTTGCCGACGTTATTAAGGGCGTTTACCAAGACCTACCCGGACGTCGCGCTGGACATTCAGTTTCTCGATTCGGAAGTGGCCTACGAAGAAATTCTCCATGGCCGCGCAGAGCTGGCGGTAATCACCCTGGCGCCCGAGCCCCACGCCCTGGTAAAAGCCGTCAAGGTCTGGGACGACCCACTGGATTTCGTCGCCGCGCCCGAGCACCCGCTGGCCACCCAGGCCAACGTCAGCCTGGCCGATCTCGCCCGCTACCCGGCGGTGTTTCCGGGCGAGAACACCTTTACCCACCACATCGTCAGCGAGCTGTGCGAATCACAGGGGCTGAAGCCGAATATCGCCATGAGCACCAATTACATGGAGACGATCAAGATGATGGTGTCCATTGGTCTGGCGTGGAGCGTGCTGCCCCGGACCATGCTCGACGAACAGGTCACCCCCATCCCGTTGCCGGGTGTCCAGCTACGGCGGCAACTGGGGTACATCGTCCACACCGAACGCACGCTTTCAAATGCCGCGCGGGCGTTCATGGCGCTGCTCGATGCGCAGGCCGCGGAGTTTCAGCAACGGTAGAACCCGGCTTGCTGGCGAACGCGGTTCGGCGACCCCACTTCGGTGAATGACAGACAGCATTCGCCAGCAAGCCGGCTCCCACAGACCTTATGCCTGCCAAAAAAGGTGCGCCTTGCCCAGATTCAGGGTAGGAGCGCGCTTGCCCGCGAAGGCATTCCACCTGTGACGAATCAATCGCCTGACATCCTGCATTCGCGGGCAAGCGCGCTACTACACCGGTTTTCGGAAAATGATCAGTCGTGGCTGATCGCGAAATCCGTAGGAGCCGGCTTGCTGGCGAACGCGGTGGACCATTCTGCGCTGCGTCATCTGGAAGATTGGATTCGCGGGCAAGCGCGCTCCTACAGGTTTTGCGGGGTTCCGGGATTGGCTGGGTGTCAGGTCGAGCCTTTGATTCTGCCCAGAGGGCGTAAGAGCGCGCTTGCCCGCGAACGCATTCTGCCTGTAACGAATCAACCGCCTGACACTCTGCATTCGCGGGCAAGCGCGCTACTACACCGGTTTTCGGAAAATGATCAGTCGTGGCTGATCGCGAAATCCGTAGGAACCGGCTTGCTGGCGAACGCGGTGGGCCATTCTGCGCTGCGTCATCTGGAAGATTGGATTCGCGGGCAAGCGCGCTCCTACAGGTTTTGCGGGGTTCCGGGATTGGCTGGGTGTCAGGTCGAGCCTTTGATTCTGCCCAGAGGGCGTAAGAGCGCGCTTGCCCGCGAACGCATTCTGCCTGTAACGAATCAACCGCCTGACACTCTGCATTCGCGGGCAAGCGCGCTACTACACCGGTTTTCGGAAAATGATCAGTCGTGGCTGATCGCGAAATCCGTAGGAACCGGCTTGCTGGCGAACGCGGTGGGCCATTCTGCGCTGCGTCATCTGGAAGATTGGATTCGCGGGCAAGCGCGCTCTTACAGGTTTTGCGGGAATCCGGGATTGGCTGGGTGTCAGGTCGAGCCTTTGATTCTGCCCGGAGGACGTAGGAGCGCGCTTGCCCGCGAACGCATTCTGCCTGTAACGAATCAACCGCCTGACATCCTGCATTCGCGGGCAAGCGCGCTGCTACACCGGTTTTCGGAAAATGATCAGTCGTGGCTGATCGCGAAATCCGTAGGAGCCGGCTTGCTGGCGAACGCGGTGGGCCATTCTGCGCTGCGTCATCTGGAAGATTGGATTCGCGGGCAAGCGCGCTCCTACAGGTTTTGCGGGGATCCGGGATTGGCTGGGTGTCAGTTCGAGCCTTTGATTCTGCCCGGAGGGCGTAGGAGCGCGCTTGCCCGCGATCGGCTGCGCAGCGGTCGTGAATTCTGATCGGCGCCACACTCACGATGGGCACGCGACAGAAACAAAAAAAGGCGCCCCGCAGGGCGCCTTCTCACGCTGACTCGGGATCAGTGAGTCAGGGTTTTCTGAGCATTGATTTCGATGCGTTTTGGCTTGGCCTCTTCAGGCACCAGACGCAGCAGGTCAATGTTCAGCAGGCCGTTGGCCAAAGCAGCGTTCTTGACCTCGATGTGGTCAGCCAGGCGGAACGACAGCTTGAAGGCACGCTGGGCAATGCCCTGGTGCAGGAAGGTCACGCCTTCCGCGGTGTTCTCGCGCTTGCTGCCAGTGACGGTCAGTACGCCCTTCTCGACTTGCAGCTCCAGATCGTCCTCCTGGAAACCCGCCGCCGCGATGACAATGCGGTACTGGTCATCAGCGTGTTTCTCGACGTTGTAGGGAGGGTAGCTGCTGGCCGACTCGTTGCGCGCCGCCGACTCGAACAGGTCGTTGAAGCGGTCGAACCCAACCGAGTGACGGAACAGTGGAGCCAGGGAAAATGCAGTAGTCATCTGAAAATCTCCTGATAAATCAGCAAGTGGTTATCTCCGCGACCCGCCTTCGGCATCGCGTAATCCCAAAATAGGGACGGCCATTTGCGTTTCAAGAGCCCTTCAAAAAAAATTTTCAGGCGGCTTCCGGCACGCTCACACCGAGCATCCGGCTGATCCGTTCGCAGTCGGTTTCGCGGCGCAGGGCATCGAACAGCACGGTCGCTTCGGGGTAGCTTTTGGTCAGCAGGACCACCCATTGCTTGAGCCGGCCCGGTGCCTGGACGCGGGTCATCTTGGCCATGGCCTGCAGCCAGAAATCGCGCAGCAGCGGCTGTAATTCGGCCCAGGTCATGGGGATGACGTCACGCCCGGCTTGCGCGGCGGCGATCTGCCGACCCAGGTCCGGACGCGCCACCAGACCGCGGCCGATCATGATGTCGCGGGCCCCGCAGATTTCCCGGCAGCGGCGCCAGTCGTCGACGGTCCAGATCTCGCCGTTGGCAATGATCGGGATCTTCACCACGTCCTGAATCTTGCCGATCCACTCCCAGTGCGCCGGCGGCTTGTAGCCATCGACCTTGGTGCGGGCATGAACGACGATGTGTTCCGCGCCGCCCGCTTCCAGCGCCCGGGCGCAATCAAGGGCCGGCTCGGTGCTGTCGTAGCCCAGGCGCATCTTGGCGGTGACAGGAATGTGCGCCGGCACGGCGCGGCGTACGTGACTGAGGATGGTGTGCAGCAGCTCAGGTTCCTTGAGCAACACCGCCCCGCCCCGGGACTTGTTGACGGTCTTGGCTGGGCAACCAAAATTCAAGTCGATGACCGGCGCGCCCAACTCGGCCGCAAAGGCTGCGTTCTCCGCCAGGCACACCGGGTCCGAACCCAGCAGCTGCACGCGCAACGGCACGCCGGCGCGGGTCTTCGAGCCGTGCAACAGCTCGGACGCAAGCTTGTGGAAGTAATGCTCCGGCAGCAGACGCTCGGTCACCCGGATGAATTCAGTCACGCACCAGTCGATGCCACCGACTTGCGTCAGCACGTCGCGCAGAATGTCGTCGACCAGGCCTTCCATGGGCGCCAGGGCAATTTGCATGGGTCACACTCGAAAAAAAGTCCGGCAGTTTACGCAGAGGCCGGCGGATTGCATACGGTTTACCCGCGCCGGACGTCAGGAGATCGCGCTGTGGAGGCCGGCGGCGTACCCGTCGATGAACTCGCTCGGCATGCGCTTGGGTTTGCCCGACGACAGTTCGATGCAGACGAAGGTGGTTTGCGCACGCAACAAGGTCACGCCGTCACTGGGACGTTTCAGCTGAAAGCGCCGGGTCATTTTCAGGCGCTGGTCCCAATCGACGATCCAGGTCGCCAGTTGCAGTTCGTCATCCTGATAGGCGCTGGCCAGGTAGTCGATCTCATGCCGGACCACGGCCATGGCCCGGTCGAGTCGGCGGTACTCGGTCAGGTCCAGGCCCAACCGCTGGGAATGCCGCCAGGCGCAGCGTTCGAGCCAGGTGACGTACACGGCGTTGTTGGCGTGACCCAGGCCGTCGATATCCTCCTCGCCCACCTGCAGATCGATGACGAACGGCGTTGCCAGATCCCAGACCATTTCTTCCTGCCCTATTAAATTCATCACCCGGGCAGTGTAACCAAAAGCATCGGGCAAAACTGAAGGCGATCTTGCATGACCAGAAGCTGCGGGTGCCCACACCGGCCTCTTCCCGGCTGA
>NZ_JBNNGV010000015.1:9949-98245 GCF_050268485.1 Pseudomonas sp. NPDC078416
AAGCCGGTCCCGCTGACAGATCGCGTGCATTTAGTGGGACCGGCTTTAGCCGGGAAGGCGTCGGATGTCACGCCGCAGAATGGAGGGTGCCTGCGCGGCCCCCTTCCCGGCTGAAGCCGGTCCCGCTGACAGATCGCGTGCATTTAGTGGGACCGGCTTTAGCCGGGAAGGCGTCGGATGTCACGCCGCAGAATGGAGGGTGCCTGCGCAGGCCCCTTCCCGGCTGAAGCCGGTCCTACAACAGAAAGGCCAGGGAGTCCAAATGTCCTGCCTGACTCAGAGCACTGCCGACTTCGCCGCCCTCAGCACCCGATCCGACAGCTCGCTGGGGCCCAGGGCTCGGGCGAGCGCAAGACCGCCGACCATCAGCGCGATGTCGGCCAGGGTTTTGTCGGTTTCTTCAGGGCTGGCGGCGAGTTGCGCCACCATCAGTTCGACGTGTTCCGCCAGGGCGTTGCGGAAATCGTCGGACAGACGCGCCATCTCCCCGATCGCCGTCGGCAAGGGGCAAGCGTGCTCTTGGGCGTCGCGGTGCCTGCGCGACAGGTAGAACGCCGCCAACAGCGCGCGACGCTCTTCACCCGGCAATTGATCGTCGATGCTGGCGACCATCTCACGGCGCTCGGCCAGCAACTGGCTGAACGCTTCAAGCATCAGCGCTTCCTTACTGTCGAAATGCGCGTAGAAACCGCCCACCGTGAGCCCGGCTGCGCCCATGATCTCGTTCACGCTGGGCTCGATCGGGCCGCGCGCGATCAATGCGGTACTGGCAGCCGTGAGAATACGTTCGCGGGTCTGTGCTTTTTTGTCGTTCATGACCGCCTCCGGGATGATGGCGATAATATTATCCTCATCATGTGCGTTGGCAAGGTCGCATCAGGCATTTGAGATGACTGACAGGCGAATGAGTTGAGAGATGAACAGAGATGAGGTCAACAGAGAAGGGATTGAGAACTCAAACCCCGGAAAAACAAAAGGGCCATTCAATAATCGAATGACCCTTGGTCTCGCAGAGCGAGAAATCGTGGCGTCCCCTAGGGGACTCGAACCCCTGTTACCGCCGTGAAAGGGCGGTGTCCTAGGCCACTAGACGAAGGGGACGCAAAACCTTCAGTCAGGTTCGTCGAACAACATGACGAACCCTGGCGAAATTGGTGGAGCTTAGCGGGATCGAACCGCTGACCTCCTGCATGCCATGCAGGCGCTCTCCCAGCTGAGCTAAAGCCCCGAATTTACGCCTCTCGGCGGAGATCAGCTCTAACAACGGCCTCACTCGGTAAAACTGGCGTCCCCTAGGGGACTCGAACCCCTGTTACCGCCGTGAAAGGGCGGTGTCCTAGGCCACTAGACGAAGGGGACGTAACCCTTGCGTACCGCATCGGTGCTGGTTCCGAAGCGGGACAAACTTCAAGGAGGTAAAGCGAACCTTGAAGCTTCTAATTTGGTGGAGCTTAGCGGGATCGAACCGCTGACCTCCTGCATGCCATGCAGGCGCTCTCCCAGCTGAGCTAAAGCCCCACAATACACTTACGTAGAAGGCCGCGTTACCGCGTGTTTCTGCGTTGCCGTGTGGACGGGGCGCATATTAAGTGCGACCCACAAAGCTGTCAAACTCTTTTTCAAACAATTCCAAAAGAATTTTCCGGGATAACAATCACTTACCGCCTCCCGGAAAACCGAGCCATGCTGGGCCACTGGGCAATCGCCCAATGGCCCGGTGTCGCTCAGGCAGCCGCTCAGCCGATGGCGCCGAGCAGCTTTTCCCACTCTTTGTTCTCTTTTTTCGACACGCCGCCCAGCATGTCCAGCGCCTGGCGCAGACGGAAACGGGTCAGGTCGGGGCCCAGGATCTCCATCGCGTCGGTGACCGATACCGAGTTCGCCTGACCGGTAATGGCGGCGAACATCAGCGGCATGGCGTCACGCAGCTTCAACTCCAGGTGCTCGACCACCGCCTGAATGCAACCGGTGATCTTGTCCTTCTCCCACTGACGCAGGGATTCCAGCTTCCACAGAATCAGTTGAATGACCTGACGCACCTGCTCCGGCGACAGCTTCTTGTGCTCGAACAGCTTGGCGTCCGGGGTCACGCCACCGGCGAAGAAGAAGCCGCCCAGCGGTGCGATCTGGCTGAAGGTCTCGACGCGGCCCTGAACGTGGGGGGCGATCTTCATCATGTAGTCGCTGTTGAACGCCCACTTCTGCACGCGGGTGGCGAACTCTTCCACCGGCAGTTCACGCAGCCATTGGCCGTTGAGCCACGACAGTTTTTCGATGTCGAAGATCGGCCCGCCCAGGGAGACGCGGCTCAGGTCGAAGTGCTCGACCATTTCGTCCAGGGAGAACTTCTCGCGCTCGTCGGGCATCGACCAGCCCATGCGGCCGAGGTAATTGAGCATCGCTTCCGGCATGAAGCCCATGCGCTCGTAGAACGTCACCGAGGTCGGGTTCTTGCGCTTGGACAGCTTGCTCTTGTCCGGGTTACGCAGCAGCGGCATGTAGCACAGCGCCGGTTTTTCCCAGCCGAAGTATTCGTAGAGCAGGATCAGCTTGGGCGCCGACGGCAGCCACTCTTCGCCGCGCAACACGTGAGTGATGCCCATCAGGTGGTCGTCGACGACATTGGCCAGGAAGTAGGTCGGCAGGCCGTCGGTCTTCATCAGGACCTGCATGTCCATGCGGTCCCACGGAATTTCGACTTCGCCACGCAGGAGGTCCGGCACCACGCAGACGCCTTCGCTCGGGACCTTCATGCGGATGACATGGGGTTCACCGGCGGCCAGGCGGCGCTGGACTTCTTCTTTCGACAGCAGCAGCGCGCGGCCATCGTAGCGCGGGGTTTCGCCACGGGCGGTCTGCTCGGCGCGCATCTGGTCCAGCTCTTCAGCGGTGCAGAAGCACGGGAAGGCATGACCGGCGTCGACCAGTTCCTGCACGTACTTCTTGTAGATGTCGCCGCGCTCGCTCTGGCGATACGGGCCATGGGGACCGCCGACGTCGGGGCCTTCGCTCCACTCGATGCCGAGCCAGCGCAGGGCGTCGAAAATCTGTTGTTCGGACTCGCGGGTCGAGCGCAGTTGGTCGGTGTCTTCAATGCGCAGGATGAATTCGCCGCCATGCTGTTTGGCGAAGCAATAGTTGAACAGCGCGATGTAGGCCGTGCCAACGTGGGGGTCGCCGGTGGGCGATGGCGCGATGCGGGTGCGAACGGTGGTCATGGAAAATCCCGGATAGGTCGAACAAGCCGCGAATGTTAACAGGCGCGGCCTGCGCGGCTCCAGCGCGGACGCTTGATGGAGCGCAGAATCGTGGTAATGGCAGGACAGGCGGCCACGCCCTCGCCGCCCGGCACGCGTGGCCACGCGTGTTGCAACGAATGCCCCGCCATCAGTGCCGGTCATGATCGCGACGATGGCTAGGTGCCAGACCGCCAACCCTGATAAGTTTGCTTACATCCCAATCATCCAGAACGCCCATGCCCGCCCAACTCAAGCGCCGCCTGTTCATCTTCTTCGTGGTGGTCCTGCTGATCGCCCTCGCCTTCTTCGCCCAGTGGTACCTGAAGGGACGCTTTCACGAGTCCACCGACAACGCCTACGTGCAGGGTGAAATCACCCGCGTGTCCAGCCAGCTTGGCGCACGGATCAACGAGGTGCTGGTGCAGGACAACCAGCACGTGGAAAAAGGCCAGTTGCTGGTGCGGCTTGAGCCGGATGATTTCCGCCTGGCCATCGACCGGGCCCAGGCGACCCTGGCGACCCGCGAAGCGGAACGCCTGCAAGCCCAGAGCCGTTTGACCCAGCAGTCGAGCCTGATCGCCGCCAGCGATGCGCAGGTGCAGGCGAATCAGGCGACCCTGGGGCGCACGCAACTGGACCTGGCGCGGCTGCAAAAGCTGCGCACCCCGGGTTTCGTCTCGGAAGCGCAGGTCACGACCATGACCGCCGACAGCAACGTCGCCCGCTCCCAGGTCACCAAGGCCCAGGCCGATGCCCAGGGTCAGCGCCAGCAGGTCAACGCGCTGAACGCCGAGATCAAGCGCCTGGATGCGCAGATCGCCACTGCCCGCGCCGACCTGGCCCAGGCGCAGATCAATGTGCAGCGCACCGAAATCCACTCGCCCCTCAGCGGGCTGGTCGGCCAGCGGGCGGCGCGCAACGGCCAGTTCGTTCAGGCCGGCGCGTACCTGTTGTCGATCGTGCCGGACGAGGACATCTGGGTGCAGGCCAATTTCAAGGAAACCCAGATCGAGCACATGGAGATCGGTCAACTGGCCCAGCTGACGTTCGACAGTTTCCCCGACACGCCCATCGAGGGCCGCGTCGACAGCCTGTTTGCCGCCTCCGGGGCGCAGTTCAGCCTGCTGCCGCCGGACAACGCCACCGGCAACTTCACCAAGGTCGTGCAGCGCATCCCGGTCAAGCTGACCTTCACGCCAGACAACCCGCTGCACGGCAAGATCCGCCCGGGCATGTCGGTGACCGTTTCAGTCGATATCCGGCCGCCAAACGACGCCCGACATGGCCAGTGACGAGCTGATCCGCCCGGTCGGCGAACCGACCCGGCGCGACTGGATTGCCGTGATGAGTGTGATGCTCGGCGCGTTCATGGCGGTGCTCGACATCCAGATCACCAACTCGTCGCTCAAGGACATTCAGGGCGCGCTGTCGGCGACCCTGGAAGAAGGCTCGTGGATTTCTACCTCCTATCTGGTGGCGGAAATCATCATGATCCCGCTGACGGCCTGGCTGGTGCAGTTGCTCTCGGCGCGACGCCTGGCGGTCTGGGTGTCGGTGGGGTTTCTGCTGTCGTCCCTGCTCTGCTCGATGGCCTGGAGCCTGGAGAGCATGATCGTCTTCCGCGCCCTGCAGGGCTTCACCGGCGGCGCGCTGATCCCGCTGGCGTTCACCCTGACCTTGATCAAACTGCCGGAGCATCACCGGGCCAAAGGCATGGCGCTGTTTGCCATGACCGCCACCTTCGCCCCGTCCATCGGCCCGACCCTGGGCGGCTGGCTGACGGAGAATTTTGGCTGGGAGTACATCTTTTACATCAACATCCCGCCGGGCCTGGTGATGATTGGCGGTCTGCTCTACGGGCTGGAGAAAAAGGCGCCGCACTGGGAGTTGCTCAAGAGCACCGACTACGCCGGCATTGTCACGCTCGGCGTCGGGTTGGGCTGCCTGCAGGTGTTTCTTGAAGAAGGGCATCGCAAGGACTGGCTGGAATCGAACCTGATTGTCGGCCTGGGCAGCATTGCGCTGGTGAGCCTGATCAGCTTTGTGATCATCCAGTTTTCCAAACCGAAACCGCTGATCAACCTGGGGATTCTCGGCAACCGCAATTTCGGGCTGTCGAGTATTTCCAGCGTGGGCATGGGCGTCGGGTTGTATGGCTCGATCTACTTGCTGCCGCTGTACCTGGCGCAGATCCAGGGCTACAACGCGCAGCAGATCGGCGAGGTGATCATGTGGATGGGCGTGCCCCAGCTGTTTCTGATTCCGCTTGTGCCGCAACTGATGAAGGTTATTTCGCCGAAGTTGCTGTGTACGCTGGGGTTTGGTCTGTTCGGGCTGGCAAGCTTTTCGTCCGGCGTGCTCAATCCGGATTTCGCCGGGCCGCAGTTCAATCAGATTCAGCTCGTGCGAGCGCTGGGTCAGCCGCTGATCATGGTGACCATCTCCCTGATCGCCACAGCGTTCATTCAGCCCCAGGATGCGGGGTCGGCGTCGAGCCTGTTCAACATTCTACGGAACCTGGGCGGCGCCATTGGCATTGCGCTGCTGGCGACGTTACTGGATGCGCGGACCAAGACCTACTTCGACTATTTGCGCGAATCGATCTCCCCCGCCAACCCGCAAGTCGCCGAACGCATGGCGATGCTCACCGACCGGTTGGGCAGTGAAACAGCGGCCTTGGGCAAGCTCAGCGAGATCGCCCATCAACAGGCAGCGATCATGGCCTACAACGACGCGTTTCATTTTGTCGGGATTGCGCTGGGGGTCAGCATGCTGGCAGTGCTGTTGACGCGGAAGTTGCCTTCGGGGGTCAAGAGTGGCGCGGCGCACTGATTAATCAGCGGTCAGGCGCACGTCTATAGGAGCCAGCTTGCTGGCGAATGCTGTGTGTCAGTCGCCGGGTGGGTGACGGGTAGAACGCGTTCGCCAGCAAGCCGGCTCCTACGGATTGAATGGCGCCGTGACGACGGTCTGCGCCATCACGACGGTCCGCGCGTTCTCGCGGCATCACACCGCCAGCAAGCGCTCGCGAAGTTTGCCGATTTCGTCGCGCATCTGCGCTGCGGCCTCGAACTCCAGGTCGCGGGCCAGTTGGTACATCTTTTCTTCCAACTGACGAATGCGTTTGGTGATTTCGCTTGGCGAGCGCAGCTCGGCTTCGTACTTGGCGTTTTCCTCGGCGGCTTTGGCCATGCCTTTGCGCTTCTTGCTGCGCGAGCCGGGCACGGTGGCGCCTTCCATGATGTCGGCGACGTCCTTGATCACGCTTTTCGGCGTGATGCCGTTGGCCAGGTTGAAGGCGATCTGCTTCTCGCGACGGCGATCGGTCTCACCAATGGCGCGCTCCATTGAACCGGTGATGCGGTCGGCGTACAGGATCGCGCGGCCATTGAGGTTACGCGCGGCGCGGCCGATGGTCTGGATCAGCGAGCGCTCGGAACGCAGGAAGCCTTCCTTGTCGGCATCGAGAATCGCCACCAGTGACACTTCCGGCATGTCCAGACCTTCGCGCAGCAGGTTGATCCCCACCAGCACATCAAAGGTGCCCAGCCGCAGGTCGCGGATGATCTCGACGCGCTCGACGGTGTCGATGTCCGAGTGCAGGTAACGCACGCGCACGCCGTGGTCGGCCAGGTAATCGGTGAGGTCTTCGGACATGCGCTTGGTCAGCGTGGTCACCAGCACCCGCTCCTCGATCGCCACGCGCTTGTGGATCTCGGAGAGCAAGTCGTCGACCTGGGTCAGCGCCGGACGGATTTCGATCTGCGGGTCCACCAGACCGGTCGGTCGCACCACCTGCTCGACGATCCGCCCCGCGTGCTCGGCCTCGTAGTTACCCGGCGTCGCTGACACGAAGATGGTCTGCGGGCTGACATTTTCCCACTCATCGAAACGCATCGGCCGGTTGTCCAGCGCCGACGGCAGGCGGAAACCGTATTCCACCAGCGTCTCCTTACGCGAACGGTCGCCCTTATACATGGCGCCGACCTGGGGCACGCTGACGTGGGATTCGTCGATCACCAGCAGCGCGTCAGCCGGCAGGTAGTCGTACAGCGTCGGCGGCGGCGCGCCGGAAGGACGGCCGGACAGGTAGCGCGAGTAGTTTTCGATGCCGTTGCAGTAACCCAGTTCGAGGATCATCTCCAGGTCGAATCGGGTGCGCTGCTCCAGACGTTGCGCTTCCACCAGCTTGTTGGCGCCGCGCAGGTATTCCAGACGTTCCTGCAGCTCGACCTTGATGCCTTCCATCGCGTCCAGCAGGGTTTCGCGGGGGGTCACGTAGTGGCTCTTCGGGTAGAAGGTGAAGCGCGGCAGCTTGCGAATGACTTCGCCGGTGAGCGGATCGAACGCGGAAAGGCTTTCGACTTCATCATCGAACAGCTCGATGCGGATGGCTTCCAGGTCCGATTCCGCCGGGAACACGTCGATCACGTCGCCGCGTACACGGAAGGTCGCCCGGGCGAAATCCATGTCGTTGCGGGTGTACTGCAGGTCGGCCAGACGGCGCAGCAAGGCGCGCTGATCGAGCTTGTCGCCGCGATCTACGTGCAGAACCATGCGCAGGTAGGTTTCCGGGCTGCCCAGACCGTAGATGCACGACACCGTGGTGACGATGATGGAGTCCTTGCGCTCCAGCAACGCTTTGGTCGCGGACAGGCGCATCTGCTCGATGTGGTCGTTGATCGACGCGTCCTTCTCGATGAAGGTGTCCGACGACGGCACGTAGGCTTCGGGCTGGTAGTAGTCGTAGTAGGAAACGAAGTACTCGACCGAGTTGTTCGGGAAAAACGCCTTGAACTCGCCGTACAGCTGGGCAGCCAGGGTTTTGTTCGGCGCCAGCACCAGGGTCGGGCGCTGCACCTGCTGAATGACGTTGGCGATGCTGAAGGTCTTGCCCGAACCGGTCACGCCGAGCAGGGTCTGGTGCGACAGGCCGGCGTCGATGCCTTCGACCAACTGACGAATCGCCTCCGGTTGATCGCCGGCCGGCTCAAAACGGGTAACGAGCTGAAACTCGGACATAACGTACCTCTGGACGGGCTACTGCCAGATTCTGCAGCAACGCAATGAGCACGGACGACTGATCCCGCCAGGGAAAAGACGTACATAGAAGAAAGTGATGGGACTACAAGTGGAGTCGACTGCGCCACCTTTCAACCCACCCTCCGCAGATTAGTCCGCAGCACGGGACTAACGGTCGAAAAATTTCGCGAAAAACCCGGAAAAACCGGTCCCGGCCTGTCGCCCGCACTGGCGAGGGGCTTTATACTTGCTCCCCGTTTGTGCACCGCTCTAGTGCAATCGGCTGGAGCGACGCGACCCATTCACTCCCCACTCAGAGCCCCCGCACAATGAGCCTGTTCTCCGCTGTCGAAATGGCACCACGCGATCCTATCCTGGGCCTCAACGAAGCATTCAACGCCGATACCCGTACGACCAAGGTCAACCTGGGTGTAGGCGTCTACAGCAACGAAGAAGGGAAAATTCCGCTGCTGCGCGCCGTTGTCGAAGCGGAAGAAAACCGGGTGGCCCAACACCTGCCCCGCGGCTACCTGCCAATCGACGGCATCGCCGCCTACGACAAGGCTGTGCAAACCCTGCTGTTCGGTGCTGAGTCGCCGCTGCTGGCCTCGGGCCGGGTAATGACGGTCCAGGCGGTCGGCGGCACAGGCGCGCTGAAAATCGGCGCTGACTTCCTCAAGCAGTTGTCCCCTGACGCCGTTGTGGCGATCAGCGACCCGAGCTGGGAAAACCACCGCGCGCTGTTCGAAACTGCCGGTTTCCCGGTGCAGAACTATCGCTATTACGACGCCGCCACCCATGACGTGAACCGCACGGGGATGCTGGAAGATTTGCAGAACATGCCGTCCGGCTCGATCGTCGTGCTGCACGCCTGCTGCCACAACCCGACCGGCGTTGACCTGACCCTGGAAGACTGGAAGAAGGTCCTTGAGGTGCTGAAGGCCAAGGGTCATGTGCCGTTTCTGGACATGGCGTATCAGGGCTTTGGTGACGGGATTGACGAGGACGCTGCGGCGGTGCGTTTGTTCGCTGACAGCGGCATGACGTTCTTTGCTTCCAGTTCGTTTTCGAAGTCGTTTTCGCTGTATGGCGAGCGGGTCGGCGCGTTGTCGATCGTGACGGATTCGAAGGAAGAGACGGCGCGGGTGTTGTCGCAGGTGAAGCGTGTGATCCGCACCAACTATTCGAACCCGCCGACCCATGGCGCGTCGATTGTGGCGACGGTGTTGAACAGCCCTGAGTTGCGTGCGAAGTGGGAGGCGGAGCTGGGCGAGATGCGCCTGCGGATTCGCGGCATGCGTGAGGAGATGACGCAGCGTCTGGCGAATAATGCGGCGGGGCAGGATTTCAGTTTTGTCGCGCGGCAGCGGGGGATGTTTTCGTATTCGGGTCTGACGACGGCGCAGGTTCATCGTCTGCGCAATGAGTTCGGGATTTATGCGCTGGATACCGGGCGGATTTGTGTGGCGGCGTTGAACCAGGGGAATATCGGGGCCGTGACGAAGGCGATCTTGGCGGTTATCTAAACCGCTTAGATTTTAAGATCAAGATCAGGAGCGTCTGCCTAAGGGCAGACGTTTCGCCTTCGGCGAGTTACTTGGAAAAGCACCCCAAGTAACCAAGGGTGCTTGCTCCTGGTTGGGTTCCTCCTTCGTCGGAATACCTTCACTCCGGTCCCGCTCCGTGGGCCCGCCGCCATCCGCCATCCATGGCGGGGGGCGGCTCTCGCGGCATCCATGCCGCTCGGCCCACTCCGCGAAACCTGCGTTCAGCCTGCACCCAAGTCGCGATGGGTGTCGTCTGAAATCCTTGCGTAGGAAGATCAAAAGCGGATCACAAGCAGATCAAAGGCTTCCCGGCTGAAGCCGGTCCTACAGTCAGAGCCGGTCCCACTGGATGAACGCGACTTCACTGTAGGAGCCGGCTTGCTGGCGAATGCAGTTTGTCAGGCTACGTCTTCATGGCTGACCCACCGCGTTCGCCAGCAAGCCGGCTCCTACAGGGGATCGCATCCAGTTAGAGAGACTGTGCAAACGCTAGTCTTCACAACACAACACAACACACGTTTGTCGTTGCCGTTGCCGTTGCCGTTGCCGTGTGATCGTTCCCACGCTCCGCGTGGGAATGCCTCCGGCGACGCTCCGCGTCACATCCCCAAGCCTGAATGCGCGTCGTCTGCAGGACGCGGAGCGCCCGAGGCGGCATTACCACGCGGAGCGTGGGAACGATCAGTGAGTTCAATGCACGCGCTGCTTTGAGTGGGACCGGCTTCAGCCGGGAAGCTTTTGCTTTTGCTCGCCTTTGCTTTTGATCTTCATACGCAAAAGGTTTAAACACCACAAATCGCGACTTGGGTGCAGGCTGAACGCAGACGACGCGCAGTGGGCCGAGCGGCATGGATGCCGCGAGAGCGCCGTCAGGACAGGGATGTCCGTTCGGCGCGGGCCCACGGAGCGTCGTCGGAGTGAGGGTATTCCGACGAAGGAGGAACCCAACCAGGAGCAGGGCCTTTTTGGTTACTTTTTTCTGGGCCGGCAATCCGGGCTCTTGGAAAAAGTGACCCGCCGTAAGGGCGGAACCCTAACAACAGCGGACACAAATATTGGATATACACAGAAGACTCGATCGCTACGCCTTCTTCCGATACGCCATCGAATCATCTATCCGCTTAAGTATGTAATCCCCCGCCGCCACCGCCGGATAAAGACTCGCCCCCGCATCAACCCCCAAATCGCACGGATCAACAACCGCCCCATAGGTCGGGTCATAAAACGTCGCGATCGAATACCGCTCATGCCCTGACTGATTGATCACCCGATGCATGGTCGACCGGAACCGATCGTTCGACCAACGCGCCAGCAAATCCCCCACGTTCACCACCAAAGTGCCCTCGATCGGCGTCGCATCGATCCACGCCCCGCTGCCCAACTCACGCACCTGCAGACCGCCGCTGTTGTCCTGATGCAACAACGTGATGCAGCCATAATCCGTATGCGGCGCGACGCCGAACTGATCGGTTTCGGCCCGGGGCGGATGGGGCGGGTAATAGACCATCTGCGTGCGCTGCAAACGCTTGCCGTATTTCGGCGCAAAGAAACCGGGCTCAATGCCCAAGCCCACGGCCACTGCCTTCAACAGATCAGCGCCCGCCTTGCCGATCTCCTCGTAATACGCGTCCAGCGCCACCCGCAGCTCAGGCATGAAGTCCGGCCACTGGTTCGGCCCGCGCAACGCCTCCCCTGCCAGCACGCTCGGGTCATCCTCCGGCAGCTCCAGGCCGATGCTGAAAAACTCCTTGAAATCCGGCTTGGTCGCCTCGTACATCAGCGCCCCGCCCAACGCATGCCAGCCGCGATGACGTTTGTTCACTGCCACCTGGCGCTTCACCTCCGGCGCGAAGGCGAAGAAGTTTTTTGCGGCCACCATGGCGCTGTCGATCACTTGCCGGGGCACGCCGTGGTTAATGATGTAGAAGAAGCCGCTCTCGCTGCAGGCGCTGCGGATGGCTTCGCCGGCGCGACGGATCGCGGCCTCGTCGCCTTCGCGGACGCCGGCCATGTCGATGATCGGGAGGTTGGCGGTGACGGTCATGACAGGCTCCGGGCGGAGGAAATGGACTGGGCGGTATAGACCGGATCAAGCATTTACTGTGCCGCACCGCCCACAACGTTATTCGTAGGACACCGCGCGATCACTATGTGGGACCGGCTTTAGCCGGGAATGCGCCAGCGCGTGCGACCTGGATTCTGTGGTGTGACATCCGACGCTTTCCCGGCTAAAGCCAGTCCTACAGGGAAGCCCTTAGCGCCCTCAACCTACCGGCGTCGATCAACTGGCCTGCATCTTGCCTCAGCTGTCTATACAGCCTCCCCGCTTTCAGGCACGCCCCACCCCTGACGCGAATTGATCGAGTGGATTCCATGAGCGACCTGCAACAGACCATCAGCCAGTTGCGCCAGGCCCTGGGCGATGCTCAGGTGCTGACCGGCGAGGCCATCAGCCCGCGTCATTACAGCGACTGGACCCGCCACGCCCCCGCTTGCCCCGCCGCGTTGCTCTTGCCGACCAGCACCGAACAGGTCTCCCTCGCCCTGGGCATCTGCAATGCGGCGGGGCAAAGCGTGGTGCCCCAAGGCGGCATGACCGGGCTGGCGGGCGGCGCTGTTCCGCGCACCACCGACATCGCGCTGTCGCTGGATCGCCTGCGCGGCATCGAGGAGATCGACCCGGCAGCCGCAACCGTCAGCGTGCGTGCGGGCACGACGCTGGAGGACATTCAGCACGCCGTGGCCGAGGCCGGTTTTCTGTTTCCACTGGACCTGGGCGCGCGAGGCTCCTGTCAGATCGGTGGCAACATTGCTACCAACGCCGGCGGCAATGCGGTGATTCGTTACGGGATGACCCGCGATCTGGTGCTCGGTCTGGAGGTGGTGCTGGCGGACGGGCGCGTGCTCGACCTGATGAACAAGATGATCAAAAACAACTGCGGTTATGACCTAAAACAGTGCTTCATCGGCAGCGAAGGCACCCTTGGGGTGATTACCCGGGCGGTGTTGAAGATGGCGCCACCGCCGGGCCCGACCACCACGCTGCTTTGCGCCCTGCCCGATTACCCGAGCGCTGTCACCCTGCTGCGGCGGATTCAATCGAGTGTCGGCACGCCCCAGGCGTATGAACTGATGTGGCAGGACTTCTTTCGCCTTGGCGTGTCGTGGCTAGAGAAGCCCGTCGCGCCGATGCCCGATGATCATCCCTTGTACGTGCTGCTGGAATCGTCCGCCCCCCACGGTGCGCTGGAGCAGACCCTCGAAGCGGCGATCGAGGCCGGTGAAGTGGTCGATGCCATTCTCGCGACCTCCCAGGCCCAGGCCCGCTTGCTGTGGAAGATTCGCGAGGCCACGGGCGAGTTTCCCCAACGCATGGCGCCCTTGAACTTCGACATCAGCCTGCCCATCGGCCGCATCGGTGAGTTCGCCGAACGCTGCCGTGAGCGCATCGACGCGCGCTGGCCGGGTAACCTAAGCGTGTATTTCGGCCACATCGGTGACAGCAATCTGCACCTGACCGTGGACTGCCATTCGCTGCCGCAGCCCGCGCCGGTGCTGGAAATCGAAGAACTGGTGTACAGCGCCGTCGGCGAGCTGGGCGGCGCGGTGTCGGCTGAACATGGCATCGGCCTGCTCAAGCGCGAGTTTCTCCATCACTCGGTGAGCGCGCAAGCGCTGCAAGTGATGGCTGAGCTCAAGCGCAGTTTCGACCCCAACGGCATTCTCAACCCGGGCAAGATCCTCGGCTGATAACCACCTGCCGGTTGTATATACCGGTATGGCACGCTAACTGCAGTTGCAGAAGCCAGAGCAAAACCGTTCACCCGCTCACCAACATCCCACAGCCTTCGACGCCACACGCCCCATCCACCCAGGAGCCATCCCATGCCACTCGACTCTGTGTTCCGCAGGACGTTTAAACGCTTGAGTATCGCTGCCACGCTGGCGCTGTTGCCATTGGCGGTGCACGCCGACCAACTGGCCGATGTGAAAAAGGCCGGTGAGCTGGTGGTCGGCACCGAGATGCAGTTCGCGCCCTTCGACTTTCTCGAGGCGGGCAAGCAGAAAGGCTTGAACGCTGAGTTGTTCGAGGCGCTGGGTCAGGAGCTGGGGGTCAAGATCAAGTTCCTCGACCTGCCGTGGCCGAGCGTGCTGCCGGGCCTTGAAGCGAAGAAATTCGACGTGGTGGCCGGCCCGATCATCGTGACCAAGGCGCGCAAGGAGCGTTACCACTTCGTGTCGCCGATTGCCGAAGCGACCGTGGCCCTGCTCGCGGGCGCCAAGGACGACAGCATCAGCAAGCCGGAAGACATCGCGGGCAAAACCGTCGGTGCCGGCAAGGGCTCGGCGCAGCTGGAAGAGTTGAAGGCTTTTGCTGCGACCCTGCCGCAGAAGGTCACCATTCGTGAATACGTCGACAACAATCAGGCCTACGCCGACCTGGCGGCCAAGCGCATCGTCGCCGTGGCCAACTCGCTGCCGAACATTTCCTTCGTCGCCGCGCAGAAAAGCAATCTGTACAAAGTGGTGCAGCCGCCGTTCGGCAAGAAATCCTACTTCGCCTACCTGGGCCGCAAGGACGCCGATGCCGACAGCCTGATCGCCGCACTGGATGCGGCTCTGACCAAGATGCATGACGACGGCCGCCTGGCCGCGCTGCAGAAGAAATGGCTGGGCGCGGAAATGGACGTGCCGAAGGGTGATTTCGAGCCGACGTGGTGATAAGGAGCTGAGTCAATTGCATCGTCCCGAAACGATGCACGACCTGTAGGAGCGTGGCTTGCCCGCGAATGCGGTGTGTCAGTCACGCTTGCATCGACTGACTCACCCTATTCGCGGGCAAGGTGGAGCGCCACCCCGGTCGCTCCTACAGGATTTGCGTCAGGCATACGCTGGAGAAACGCCGTGTTCGATTGGCCCTTGCTGCAGCAAAACGCGCCGTTACTGCTCGGCGCCCTGTGGGTGACGTTGCAGGTGTCGATCGCCGCGCTGGTGTTCGGCTTTGTCATCGGCATTGTCGTTGGCAGCCTGCGCCTGTCGCCGATCCCTCTTCTGCGCCGCCTCGGTGGCGCTTACATTTTCGTGTTCCGCGGCATTCCGCTGCTGGTGCAATTGCTGTTCATCTATTACTTCCTGCCCCGGGTCGGCCTGCCCAATGTCTCGCCCACGGTGGCGGCGATCATCGGCCTGTCCCTGGCGGCCGGCGCCTATATCGCCGAGATCATGCGGGGCGGCTTTCTTGCGATTCCCGGCGGTCAGCTGGAGGCCGCCGGCCTATTGGGCATGAGCGACGCGCAGATGCTCATGCGCATCCGCGTGCCTCAGGCCGTGCGCCTGACGCTGCCGGCGCTGGTCAATGAAATGATCCTGCTGATCAAGGCCTCGTCGCTGGTCTCGGTGGTCGGGCTGGCCGACCTCACCCGCACGGCGCAGAACCTGGCGGCCAGCGACTATATGTTCGTCCAGGACTACCTGATGCTCGCCGGCTTCTACTGCCTGATCAACGTGCCGCTGGCGTATGCCGCGAGCCTGCTCGAACGACGCCTGAAGGAGCGCACGGCATGACCTTCGACCCGAGCATTTTTACCGACCACCTGGGCGACATCGGCTCGGGCTTTCTGGTCACCCTCGGCACCTGGAGCAGCGGCGTCGTGCTCGGCCTCGCGCTGGGCATGCTGATCGCGGTCGCCCAGGTGTTCGGCAACCACTTCGTGCGCGCGCCATTGCGGGTGTTCATCGAGCTGATCCGCAGCACGCCGTTTCTGGTGCAGCTGTTTCTGGTGTATTACGGCGGGCCGTCGTTCGGCATCAGCCTCGACCCGATCCCCGCCGGCATCCTCGGCCTGGGGGTTTACGGCAGCGTGTACTTCGCCGAGATCTTCCGCACCGGCTTCGAGTCGGTCGCCCGGGGTCAGCTGGAAGCCGCCGATTGCCTGGGCATCACCCGCCTGCAATGCATCTGGCGCATCCAGGTGCCGCAGATGCTGGTGATGATTCTGCCGGCGCTGGTGAACATGGTCACGGTGCTGTGCAAGGAAACCGCCGTGCTGTCGATCATCACCATTCCCGAGCTGACGATGGTCCTCACCGGCATCGGTTCGGAGACCTTCGCCTTCGTCGAAACCCTGCTGATGCTGTGCATCGGCTATCTGATTCTGGTGGAGCTGTGCTCGCGGCTGGGCATGCTGCTGGAAACCCGCGTCGGCCGCTTCATGAGCAGGCAACCGCGATGAACAGTCTTCTGATCCCCGGCGGCAAAGTGCCCGCCCCGACCCGCGAAACGACCCGCGAATCCCTGGATGAACCTATGAAAACCAACGGCGAGCAGTCGACCGTCCTGACCCTGAACAAGGTGGGCAAAAGCTTCGGCCACCTGCGCGTGCTCAAGGGCATCGACTTGCAGGTGCAGCGCTCGGAAGTGGTCTGTCTGATCGGCCCGTCGGGCTCGGGCAAAAGCACCCTGCTGCGCAGCATGGCGTTTCTCGAGGAGTATGACGAAGGCGAGATCCGCATCGAAGGCCAGTTGCTCGGCTGGCAGGACACCGACAAGGGCCGTCGCCGCGCGCCGCAATCGCAGATCAACCAGGTGCGACGCAACGTCGGCATGGTTTTTCAGCAGTTCAACCTGTGGCCGCACATGACCGCCCTCGGCAACGTCTGCGAAGCCTTGCGGCGGGTGCGCAAGCTCTCGGCCGACGACGCGAAAAAGCGCGGCATGGCGATGCTCGACAAGGTCGGCCTGGCGCACAAGGCCGAAGCGTATCCCGCGCAGCTGTCCGGCGGTCAGCAGCAGCGGGTGGCGATTGCCCGGGCGCTGGCGATGGAGCCGCACATCATGCTGTTCGACGAGCCCACCTCGGCCCTCGACCCGGAGCTGGTGGGCGAAGTGCTGCAGGTGATGAAGACCCTGGCGAAGGAAGGCATGACCATGGTCGTGGTCACCCACGAGATGGGCTTTGCCGCCCAGGTCGCCGATTCGGTGATTTTTCTCGATCAGGGCGAAATCGTTGCTCGCGGCACGCCCCGGCAGATGTTCCACAACGCCGAGCAACCCCGGCTGCAGCAGTTCTTGCAGAACTACCTGGACCGCAACGCGTTCTGGCAGGACGCCAAGGGGTGATGCACTTTTTTAGGGCCGTCAACGCACGCCTGTTCGGCAAGGGAGAAAAACGATGGACAAGCCGGCACCCCAGGCCCTGTATCGGCGGGCGAAATCTTTCGTCAACGGCAAGCTGTCGTCGGGGGAATGGAAGCCCGGCGATCTGATTCCGTCGGAGAACCGTCTGGTGGTCGAGCTGGGCATGTCGCGGATGACCGTCAACCGGGCGTTGCGCGAGCTGACCGAAGAAGGCCGCCTGCTACGGGTGTCCGGGGTCGGCACCTTCGTCGCCGCCAGCAAGCCGCAATCCAACCTGCTGCGCATCACCAACATCGCCGACGAAATCCTTGCCCGGGGCCATCGCTATCGTTGCCAGGTGCTGCATCTGGCACGGGAATCGGCGTCGATGCCCATCGCGTCGGCCCTCTCGCTGGCCACTGGCGCGTCGGTGTTTCACCTGTTGTGCGTGCATTACGAGGATGACGTGGCGGTGCAACTGGAGGACCGTTACGTCAATCCCCACGCCGCGCCTGACTTTCTAAACCAGCCCTTTGGCGACACGTTGCAGTCGGCGCGGTACCTGTTGCAGATCATTCAGCCCGATGAAATGGAGCACATCGTTGAGGCCAGCCACCCGAGCGCCGAGGAGCTCAAGCATTTGCAGATCGAGTCGGGCGAGCCGTGTCTGGTGCTGATGCGCCGCACCTGGAACAGCGGCAACGTGGTGACCTACGTGCGCCTGGTGCACCCGTCGTCGCGCTATCGACTGGGCAGTCGCATGCCGGTGACCGGCGCCTATCGCGACAGCTGAAGCCTGCCGGTCAGCACATGGATCGAACCCTTGCGCGTCGTTGCCCTCGATATCTGTAAGCCCTGTGAACGGGGCATGACATAAGAGGTGCGTATGGCTACCCAGAACAATGATCAAACCGTCAACCGCAACGACCCGGCGATTACTCCTGCCGTTGAGCAAGTCGGGCCCGACAGCAGCCTGGCGCAGAACGATGCGCTGAAAAACCAGGGCGGATCGCAGAGCCAGTCCGAGGACGGCGCGCAGAGTCAGGAGAACAATGGCAACGTGACCGGCGAGAACAGCTTTACCCCGGATTTCGAGCCCGAAGAGCATGAGTCGCCGGACACCACCAAAGAGGAACGGCAGACCGGTGAGCTGGATAAGGATATTGATACAGCGGGGGGTTGAGGTCGGTCACTGAATGCTTGCCTGACCCCATCCGTAGAAGCCGGCTTGGTGGCGAACGGGTGGGGTCAGTCATGAAACAGGTGGCTGATACATAGCATTCGCCAGCAAGCCGGCTCCTACAGTGGGATGCCGTCGCGATCCCTCCCTCGCGCATCTTTCATTGCGTAGCACCCTAACAAAACGGCACCATCACGCTTTCGTCTGCGACTGCAGACCCGCCTGAAGTTCATCCCCCGGAGCGTTGTCGATAATGGTCCAGCCCGCCACTCAGGATGCCCCGCGCGTCGGTAATAAACTCACACCCCGCGAGTTTCGCGGCATGGCGGCGATTTTGATGTCCATCGCCCTCGCCACCCTCGACACCGCCATCGCCAACACCGCCCTCCCCGCCATCGCGGCTGATTTGCACGCCTCGCCGGCAGCGTCGGTGTGGATCATCAACGCTTACCAGCTCGCCGCTGTCGCCACGCTGTTGCCGTTCGCGGCGTTGGGCGGCGTGCTCGGCCACCGCAAGGTGTACTTGGGCGGGCTGATTTTATTCGTGGTGTCGTCGGCGCTGTGTGCGCTGTCCTGGTCATTGCCCACGCTGACCATCGCCCGCGTGCTGCAGGGCATCGGCGCCAGCGCGATCATGAGTGTCAACGCCGCGCTGATCGGCTCGATCTTCCCCCACGAGCGCCTCGGCCGCGGCCTGGGCATGAACGCGCTGGTGGTCGGCACCTCGTTCTCCATCGGCCCGACCGTGGCCTCGCTGGTGTTGTCGGTGGCGAGCTGGCCGTGGCTGTTCGCGATCAACCTGCCCATTGGGCTATTCGCCCTGGTGTTTGCCTGGAATTCGCTGCCCGCGACCCGTCTCGGCACCCTGACGTTCGACCGCTTCACCGCCGTGCTCAACGTCATCACCTTCGGCGCGCTGATCTTTGCCCTGAGTCAGGCGGCGCAACTGGGTTCCATGACCAGCGTGCTGATCGCCCTGGCGGTTTTTCTGGTGGGCGGCGCGCTGATGCTCAAGCGCGAGGCCGGGCACCCTGCGCCGATGTTTCCCCTGGATTTGCTCAAGCGGCCGCTGTTTGCGCTGTCGGCCCTGACGGCGTTCTGTTCGTTCGCCACCCAAGGACTGGCGTTCGTCTCGCTGCCGTTCTTTTTTGAAAGCACCCTGGGCCGCGACCCGATCCAGACCGGGTTTCTGATGACGCCGTGGTCGGTGGTGGTGGCGATGATCGCGCCGTTCGCCGGGCGCCTGTCTGACCGCTATGCGCCGGGGCTGCTGGGCGGGATTGGCCTGGCCATGCTCTGCCTGGGGATGATTTCCCTCGCGACCATGCCCGCCGACGCCAGCGTGATGTCCATCATCGCGCGGATGGTGCTGTGCGGCATCGGCTTCGGTTTCTTCCAGGCGCCGAACCAGAAAGCGTTGATGACCAGCGCGCCGAAGGAGCGCTCCAGCGGCGCCAGCGGCACCATCGCGACGGCACGCCTGATCGGTCAGGCCACGGGGGCGGCCTTGGTGGCGTTGAGTTTCGGGATTTCCAGCACCCACGGCCCGGTGCTGGCGCTGAGCATCGGCGCAGGCTTTGCGGCGGTGGGCAGTGTGGCAAGCGGGTTGCGGCTGGTGACCAGGAACACGGCCAATCCGCGGGTGTGAGATGTCCACGGTCTGCGCCTGGTAGGAGTGAGCTTGCTCGCGATCGCGGTGTGTCAGTTGATTCACCTATAACTGACACGCCCTGATCGCGAGCAAGCTCACTACAAAATGACTATCAGTCGCGCCGTGGCAGCGCCAAGCCAGAGCAGGATCAGGCAATCATCGCGTAGAACTGGGTCATCGGTTTCGCGCGCAGGGTTCCTACCATGGGGCCTACGATCAACAGCTTCGGTCTTGTGAGGAAACGCACTATGAGCACAACTAAAACCCTGTTCATCACCGGTGTCAGCAGCGGCTTCGGTCAGGCGTTGGCGCAACAGGCGCTGGCGGCGGGTCATACGGTGATCGGCACCCTGCGCAGTGAAGACGCCGTACAGGCGTTTCAAGCCCAGGCACCCGGTCGCGCCCACGGCGTGCTGCTGGACGTCACTGATTTCGACGCCATCGACCGCGTGGTGGCCGAGGCCGACAACGCGTTCGGGCCCATCGACGTGCTGGTCAACAACGCCGGCTATGGCCACGAGGGCATTCTGGAAGAGTCGCCGCTGGAGGACTTGCGTCGGCAGTTCGAGGTCAACGTGTTCGGCGCGGTGGCGATCATCAAGGCCTTTGTGCCCCTGTTCCGCCAGCGCCGCCGCGGGCACATCCTCAACGTCACTTCCATGGGCGGCTTCATCACGATGCCGGGGATTTCCTACTACCACGGCAGCAAGTTCGCCCTGGAAGGCATTTCCGAATCCCTTTGCAAGGAGCTGAAGCCCTTCAATGTGTTCGTCACCGCGGTGGCGCCGGGTTCGTTCCGCACGGATTGGGCCGGGCGCTCGATGCAACGGACTGCGCGGCAGATTACCGACTACGACGCCAGCTTCGACCCGATCCGCAAGGCCCGTGAAGAACGCAGCGGCAAGCAGCCGGGGGATCCGGTCAAGGCAGCCAACGCGATGCTCAAGCTGATCGACAGCCCCAACCCGCCGGCGCATTTGTTGCTGGGCAGCGATGCGTTGACGCTGGTGCGGGAAAAGCTCGCGCAGCTGGAAGCGGAGTTTGCGGAATGGGAAGAAGTGTCGCGCTCGACGGATGGGTGAGTGAGGACTCATTCAGCCGTCTGTGCTGACACGCTGATATTTCAGCTGCCACCACAACACGTGTAGGAGCGCGCTTGGTCTGGGCCGCATCCGGACGAAGGCGTCGGCATGGACGACAGAGATGCGTCGGACGCACCGGCCTCTTCGCGGGCAAGCGCGCTCCTACAGGTGCTGCGTTAGCAGGGAAATCTGCGGTGCTCCCTTTTGAACGCTAAACCCCGCCGCGGCTGAAGATCCGGATCACTTCATCCAGATGCCCCGCCATCGCCTGCCTTGCGGCTTCCGCGTTGCGGTTTTGCAAGGCGTCGAGGATCAGGCGGTGTTCGTGCTCGGAGCGGAACGGCATGTCGTCGGAGGTGTAGTGCGCCTGTAGGCGCTGGAACATGCTGCCGTACTGATGCCCGAGCAGGTGCTTGATCATCAGCGCATAGGCCGGGTTGCCCGAGGCCTGGGCGATGCGAATGTGGAACAGCCGATCGCCCGGGTGGGTATGGGAATGCTCGCGGTTGTCCCGGGCGTTTCGTTCGAAGGCCTCGCGGATTGCGTCGAGTTCTTCATCGCTGGCGTTTTGCGCGGCAAGCGCCGCCGCTTCCGGCTCGATCAGCCGACGCGCCTGGAGCAAGGCAAACGGCGGAATCTCCGCGCTGAAATCCACCTCGATACCCAGCTCCGGGTCGACATCCTTCCACTGATCGCGGGTGACCTGGGTCATCACCGGTTCATCGGTCAGCACTTTCGCTGGCGGCTCACAGACCAGTACGCCATTGCCCACGCGCACATCCACCAGCCCGATCACCTCCAGCGCGATCATCGCCTCGCGCACCGACGCCCTGCTCACCCCCAGCATCTTCGCCAATTCACGTTCGGCCGGCAGGCGGCTGCCTGGTGGAAATTCGCCGCTGTCGATCAGCGCGCGCAGCTGGTCGGCGATCTGGCGATAAAGTCTCTGGTTATCAATTACTTGGATTGGCATCGGGCATCGGCTCGGAAATTTTCAGCGCACTGGATCGACAAATGGCCTTGTTGCGGCCCATGACAAGTGCTAAAAACAGGACCAATGGCCTGACCATTGGAGCGCTGCAGTGAGCGGAGCATAGCAAAACCCAACGGGGTTCGGCGTGTTTCAGATCCAGCTCGACGCGCTGCACTGGTTCGATCAACAGACCTCGAAAGCCCCGTAAGCAGACAGGTCGTCTCAACAATAAAAACAAGGGATCAACATGGACCTCACCGGTAAGCGAGTGCTCATCACGGCCGCCGCCCAGGGCATCGGTCAAGCCAGCGTCGAGGCGTATCTCAAGGCCGGCGCGGAAGTCTTCGCCGTGGACATCAACGGAGCCGCGCTGGACCACCTCCAGGGCGTGCACAAGCGTGTGCTCGACGTCACCGATCACGCCGCCATCGAACGGCTGGCCGCCGAAGTGGGCGCGCTGGACGTGCTGTTCAACTGCGCGGGCGTGGTGCACAGCGGCAATATCCTCGAATGCTCCGACGATGACTGGCGCTTCGCCTTCGACCTCAACGTCACCGCGATGTACAAGATGATCCGCGCGTTTCTGCCGGCGATGCTGGCCAACGGTGGCGGCTCGATCATCAACATGTCGTCGGTCGCCTCGGCCATCAAGGGCGTGCCCAACCGCTTCGCCTACTGCGCGAGCAAGGCCGCCGTCATCGGCATCACCCGCTCGGTCGCTGCCGATTTCGTCGGGCAGAACATCCGTTGCAACTGCATTTGCCCCGGCACCGTGGAATCCCCTTCCCTGCGTCAGCGGGTGGCCGATCAGGCCGCGCGCGAGCACCGCGAAGAAGCCGAGGTGTACGCGGCGTTCGAAGCGCGCCAGCCTATGGGGCGCCTGGGCACGCCCGAGGAAATTGCCCAATTGGCGCTGTACCTCGGTTCGTCCGCCAGCGGTTTTACCACCGGCACCGCGCAGATCATCGACGGTGGCTGGAGCAACTGAGCATGGCTGCTGATCACCCTTAACGGCAGGAGTTAGCTGGTCCGTGTTGCATCCGGGCGATAACAAGGTGTTAGTCGACCGATGAGCACCCGTACCATCGGATCGCGAGCAAGCTCACTCCTACAGCATCAACGAATCTGATCAATCACCTTTAGAGGACACCCCATGAAATTGCTGCGTTACGGCGAACCCGGTCAAGAACGCCCTGGCCTGCTGGACAGCAACGGCCGCATTCGCGATCTGACCGACCTCATCGGCGACCTGTCGGGCACTGCCCTGAGCCCGGAAAGCATCGCGCACTTGCAGTCCCAGGACGTCAACAGCCTGCCGCTGGTGGAGGGCAATCCGCGTATCGGCCCGTGCGTCGGCCAGATCGGCAAGTTCATCTGCATCGGCCTGAACTACGCCGACCACGCCGCTGAAACCGGCGCGGACATTCCGAAAGAGCCGATCATTTTCAACAAATGGACCAGCGCCATCGTCGGCCCCAACGACAACGTGGAAATCCCGCGCAACTCGAAGAAGACCGACTGGGAAGTCGAACTGGGCGTGGTCATTGGCAAGGGCGGTCGGTACATCGACGAGGCCGATGCGCTAGAACACGTGGCGGGTTATTGCGTGATCAACGACGTCTCCGAGCGTGAATTCCAGATTGAGCGCGGCGGCACTTGGGACAAGGGCAAGGGCTGTGACACCTTCGGCCCGATCGGTCCGTGGCTGGTCACCCGCGATGAAATCGCCGACCCGCACCAGCTCAACCTGTGGCTGGAAGTCGACGGCAAGCGCTACCAGAACGGCAACACGCGGACGATGATTTTCCAGATCCCCAAGCTGGTGAGCTACCTGAGCCAGTTCATGAGCCTGCAGCCGGGCGACGTGATTTCCACCGGCACACCGCCGGGCGTGGGCCTGGGCATCAAGCCGGAGCCGGTGTTCCTGCGCGCCGGCCAGACCATGCGTCTGGGGATTGAAGGGTTGGGTGAACAGCAGCAAGTGACCGTCGACGCCTGACCGGTAGGAGTGCTTGTTCGCGAAGGCTGCATTTCTACCGCTGGATAATTACCGGATGTACCGGCCTCTTCGCGAGCAAGCTCACTCCTACAACGATCTCCGTCCCCTGGAGATCCTTGGGGTGCCAGGAAGACCGCTTTTCCCGAATTCCTGGGTAAACCGCGCTGCCCATAACAATGCCAAAGGGACCCGCCATGACCACCATCACCGCCTTGCGCGTTGAAGACATTCGTTTCCCCACCTCGCAATTGCTCGACGGCTCCGACGCGATGAACCCGGACCCCGATTACTCGGCGGCCTACGTCATTCTCGAAACCGATCACCCCACCCTGCAAGGCCACGGCCTGACCTTCACCATCGGGCGCGGCAACGAGATCTGTTGTGCCGCGATCAACGCGCTGGCAGGCGTGATGGTCGGCTTGAAGCTGGAATGGATCGCCGAAGACATGGGGCGTTTCTGGCGCCACGTCACCAGCGACAGCCAGTTGCGCTGGATCGGCCCGGACAAGGGCGCGATCCACTTGGCGACCGGCGCCGTGGTCAATGCCACCTGGGACCTGTGGGCCAAGTCCGAAGGCAAACCGGTATGGCAACTAGTGGCGGAAATGACCCCGGAGCAGCTGGTGCGCTGCATCGATTTTCGCTACATCACCGACTGCCTGACGCCGGACGAAGCCTTGGTCCTGCTGACCGAGCGCGCCGAGGGCAAGGCGCAACGTCTGCAATCGCTGCTGGCCGACGGTTACCCCTGCTACACCACCTCGGCGGGCTGGCTGGGCTACCCGGACGACAAGCTGCGCCGGCTGTGTCAGGAAGCGGTCGATGGCGGCTTCTCTCACATCAAATTGAAGGTCGGTCGCGACCTGCAGGACGACATTCGCCGCGTGCGCATCGCCCGGGAAGTGCTGGGGCCGGATCGTCATCTGATGATTGACGCCAATCAGGTCTGGGAGGTCGAAGAGGCCATTGACTGGGTCCGCGAGCTGGCGTTCGCCAAGCCCTGGTTTATCGAAGAACCGACCAGCCCCGACGACGTCGAGGGCCATCGCACCATTCGTCTCGGCGTCCACCCGGTCAAGGTAGCGACCGGCGAAATGTGCCAGAACCGCATCGTCTTCAAGCAGCTGATCATGCGCGGGGCCATCGACGTGGTGCAGATCGACGCCTGCCGCCTCGGCGGGGTCAACGAGGTGCTCGCAGTGATGCTGATAGCCGCCAAATACCAGCTGCCAGTCTGCCCCCATGCCGGCGGCGTCGGGCTGTGCGAGTACGTGCAGCACCTGTCGATGATCGATTTTCTGTGCATCGCCGGCACCCATGAGGGTCGGGTGGTGGAGTACGTCGATCACCTGCACGAGCACTTTGAAGACCCCTGTGTGATTCGTGATGCGGCTTATTTGCCGCCGGCCGCGCCAGGGTTCTCGATTCAGATGAAGGCCGCTTCGCGGGAGCGGTATGCGTACGTGAAATGAGCACAAATCTCTGTGGGAGCCGGTTTGCTGGCGAATGTGTGCGTTCAGACGCTGCTGGGTCGCCTGGCCCATCGTATTCGCCAGCAAGCCGGCTCCTACAAATGCGTGCCCCGCGGAACTTGCGCCAGGCATGAAACGGACGGAGTACAACAACAATGTCGTCCCGACACTCAAGCGTTCCGGCACCGCCCTTGCGGGTGGATGCCCATCAGCATTTCTGGACTTACACCCCGCAGGAATACCCGTGGATCGACCAACGCCATGGCGCGCTGCAACGGGATTTTTTGCCGGGCGATCTGAAGCCCTTGCTCGATCAGCGCGGTATCGACGGCTGCGTCGCGGTGCAGGCCCGGCACAGTGTCGGCGAGACGGACGCACTGCTGAACCACGCCGCTAATCACCCGTGGATCTTCGGCGTGGTCGGCTGGGCGGATCTGCGCGCGGATGATGTCGACGCGCAACTCTCGCGCTGGGGCGACTCTCATAAAGGCGCGCAAAAACTGGTCGGCCTTCGTCACCTGATTCAGGACGAGCCGGCGCCGTCGCTATTCCTTCAGGACGCCGCGTTCGCCCGTGGCATAAAGCTGTTGCAACGCAAGGGGCTGACTTACGACGTGCTGATAAAAGACAACGACCTGCACGCCGCCACCGCCTTCTGCCAACGCCACGATCAGCATCATGTGATCCTCGATCACCTCGGCAAACCCGACCTGTCCCTTGAAGATCCCATCGCCTGGGCCGACCGCCTCGCCCCGCTGGCCGCCCTGCCCCACGTCGCCTGCAAGTTGTCCGGGCTGATCACCGAAGCCGACTGGCAGCACTGGCGACCGGTGGAACTGCTGCCGTATTTCTACCTGGCGCTGGAATTGTTCGGACCGCAGCGACTGATGTTCGGTTCCGACTGGCCGGTCTGTCAGGTTGCCGGCAGCTACAGCGACGTTCACCAGCTGTTCGAAACCGCCATCAGCACGCTCTCCGTCGACGAGCAAAACGCGCTGCGCGGCGGCACCGCCATTCGCCTTTATGGCCTGCAAGGAAACTGCCCATGAATCTGCACCTGCACGACAAAATCATCATCGTCACCGGCGGCGGCTCGGGGATTGGCGCGGCCATCTCGCTGGGGCTGGCCGAAGAAGGCGCGATCCCGGTGATCTTCGCCAACCAGCCGCTGCCGCCCGAATTGGCCGCCGAGCTGGACAGACGCCAGCCACAGACCCTGTTCGTGCAGGTCGAGCTGCGTGACGAGGCGGCTTGCGCGGCGGCGGTGAGCCAGGTGCTGGAGCGTTTCGGGCGCATCGACGGGCTGGTCAACAACGCCGGGGTCAATGACAACGTCGGGTTGGAGGCCGGTCGCAGCGCGTTCATCGAGTCGCTGGAGAAGAACCTCATTCACTACTACGTCATGGCGCATTTGTGCGTCGACGCGCTGAAGGCCAGCCAGGGCGCCATCGTCAACATCGGCTCCAAGACCGCCCTCACCGGCCAGGGCGGTACCAGCGGTTACACCGCGTCGAAAGGCGCACAACTGTCGCTGACCCGGGAATGGGCCGCGTCGTTGCTGAGCGATGGCGTAAGGGTGAATGCGGTGATTCCGGCCGAAGTCATGACGCCGCTGTACGAGCGCTGGATTGCCAGCTTCGACAACCCTGACGCGAAGCTGGCGAAGATCGTTGAAAAAATCCCCCTCGGTCAGCGCATGACCACGCCGACGGAGATTGCCGACAGTGTGTTGTTTCTGCTGTCGCCGCGAGCGTCCCACACCACTGGGCAGTGGCTGGTGGTGGATGGCGGCTACACGCACCTTGACCGGGCACTGACTTGATCACCGAGGCGGGCGCGCAGCGGTTCTGTCTGGCGCTGGACCTGGCCGATGACGAGGCGTTGATTGCCGAGTATGAGCAGTTGCACCGGCGCATCTGGCCGGAGATTGCCGAACACCTGCGCGGCCAGGGCGTGCTGGACATGCAGATCTGGCGACTGGGCACGCGGCTGTTCATGGTCATGGACACGGCGCCCGGCTTCAGCGCCGACGTGATGGATCAGGCGTCGGCGGCCCATCCCAAGGTGCAGGAATGGGAGGCGTTGATGTGGCGGTTTCAGAAACCGACGCCGTGGACCGAACCGGGGAGTAAATGGCAGCCCATGGCGCAGATTTTCAGTCTGGCGGATCAGCCGCCTTGAAGCCCTCCATTGTAGGAGCGCGCTTGCCCGCGATGGCGTCGGCACTTTCAACATCACGGGCGGCTGACGTATCGCAATCGCGGGCAAGCGCGCTCCTACAGGTCCGTGGATTGATGCGAGCCCGGCATTAACCAGGCACCTGCTTCATCACGCTGCACGCTTTAACAACAACAAAAAGGAGAGCGTTATGTTGACCAAACAAAGCAAAGTCCAGACTGGGGTGTACCGGCACGCTGAGCCGTCGGTGCGGGTGGCGTTGATGCTGGTGACCAGCCTGTTTTTCCTCTGGGGCCTGTCGTATGGCCTGCTTGATGTGCTGAACAAGCATTTTCAGGAAACGCTGCACGTCAGCAAGGCCCAGTCCGGGCTGCTGCAGGCGGCCTACTTCGGCGCTTATTTCATCATCGCCCTGCCCGCCGGCTTCCTGATGGACCGCTTCGGCTACAAGGCCGGGATCCTGCTGGGCCTGTGTCTGTATGCGGCTGGCGCGTTGCTGTTCATGCCGGCGGCCAATGCGGCGAGCTTCCCGTTTTTCCTGTTTGCGCTGTTCGTCATCGCTCTGGGGCTGGGTTGCCTGGAAACGGCGGCCAATCCCTACGCGACCGTGCTGGGCGATCCGAAAGGCGCGGAGCGTCGGCTCAATCTGGCGCAGTCGTTCAACGGCCTCGGCCAGTTCGTCGGGCCGCTGCTGGGGGGCGCGTTGTTCTTCGGCGGCAGCAACGCGGGCAGTGACAACAGCTCGCTGCAAACGACCTACGTGGTCATCGCGGTCATCGTCCTGCTGGTCGCCGCGCTGTTCGCCCGCACGCCGATGCCCGATCTGCGCGAGCAGGAATCGAGCATTCAACGCCATGATAACAAGACCCTCTGGCAGCACCGTGAATTCGTTGGTGGCGTGGTCACGCAGTTTTTCTACGTGGCGGCGCAAGTCGGCGTGGGCGCGTTCTTCATCAATTACGTGACCGAACACTGGGCGAGCATGACCAGCCAGAGCGCCGCGTACCTGCTGTCGGTGGCGATGATCTGCTTCATGTGCGGACGCTTCTTCAGTACTTGGCTGATGGGGCGCATCCCGGCGCAGCGGCTGCTGATGGTCTACGCGTGGATCAACGTCGCGCTGTGCGCGGTGGTGGTCAGTGGGGTGGAAAGCCTGTCCGTGGTGGCGCTGGTCGCGGTGTTCTTCTTCATGTCGATCATGTTCCCGACCATCTTCGCCATGGGCGTGAAAAACCTCGGCCCCCACACCAAACGCGGCAGCTCGTTCCTGATCATGGCCATCGTCGGCGGCGCGCTGATGCCGTATTTCATGGGGCTGGTGGCGGACCACTTCTCCACGGCGCTGGCGTACCTGCTGCCGCTGGGATGTTTTGTGGTGGTGGCGTTTTATGGCCGTAGTGGATTGCGCGGGCGGGAGGCGTGATCTCGCTTTTGCGGTGTGGCGACTGGCGCTTTCCCGGCTGAAGCCGGTCCCACTATCGAGTTTCAGCCAGTCCCAATGATCGTGCCCACGCTCTGCGTGGGTATGCATCCCGTGACGCTCCGCGTCGCCTCGCGCAAAACCCGGAATGTGCGTCGTTTCATCGACGCAGAGCGTCCGGGCCTGCATTACCACGCGGAGCGTGGGAACGATCAGACGCCTTCCCGGCTGAAGCCGGTCCCACTATCAGGTTTCAGCCAGTCCCAATCGGTGTGCGCGACGCCTTTGTGGGACCGGCTTTAGCCGGGAAGAGGCCGGGGGTATCACCCTCACTTTTGCGGTGTGAAGACCGACGCTTTCCCGGCTGAAGCCGGTCCCACAGTGTGTGCGCGGTCAGTCAGGAGAGCGGGCAGTTGCCGCAATAGTCGAGGCCTTTTACCCGGTAACGGATGCAGCACACGCGGCGTTGGCGCTTTGGTTCGTCTTGCCCTTCGACCTTGAGGTAGCGCACGGGTTGGTAGAGCGGATTGCGGCGTCCGTCGGGGAGAAGATGCGCGTTGAGTAACTGGTGACCATGGGTCAGATCGGCATGGGGCATCGCAGTGGCGAGCACGCCCAACAGCCACTCGAAATAGTTGCCGGCGTTGCTCCACAGCACTTTCGGGGACAGGCGCACATGCCGGGCCAAGGTCTCGATGAACGGCCTGAGGTGATGGTCGAGCAACTCATCGAAACGCTCGAAAGCATCGGCCGGGGTGGGCTTCCAGCGCTGTCCTGCATCAGGCAGTTTGAACGCGGCAGGCAGGCCATCGTCGCTGAGGATCAGTTGTACTTGATCGAGGTGCAGCGGCAGGGGCTGGTTGAGGATCAGCGACGCGGCCACCACCGGCGGAATCAGTTTGATGAAGTAGTACTTGCACCAGATCGACGCCAGTCCGCGCGGGTCGCTGTCGGGATAGGCGCTGCCGAAACGCGTCAGCACCTCATTCAGGTATTCGCTGGTCAGAAACGTGCGCAGGGGCACGCCGACTCGGGGATCGTCGGGCAGTACGAGGACGTCGCGATAGTGCTCGAAATCGGCAATGAACAGCGGCGCCAGCGCAGGAATCATGGGCTGATTCCCTGCGCCGACGGGCTGTTCAATTGAGCGCGATCAATGGGACTGTTGCCGTGCCAGCACCCACAACCCCTGCTCCAGCGCGGGGAACAGGCTGTTGTTGAAGTTGTTCCAGCGCAGTTCGAGGATGGTGTCGTCCGGCGCGATGGGCGTGTCGAGCACGTCGAAGACCACCTCACCGGAATCGATGCCGGTGTCGACGTAATGGAACGACGCGCCGGTCATGTTCACTACCGGAATGTCGACCATCTCCCGCGTGGTCCAGTCGACCACTTTCTTGCCCCGGGCGCCGTACAGCGCGTCGAGGGTGGCATAGGCCCCGCGCCGCTCGTACGGCGATTCCAGGCGGGTGATGCCCGGGTGCACGTTGAAGATGCGCCGATGGAAATCAGCGCCTTCGCGCACCAGTTCATCGAGGATCACCAGCAACCCGTCCAGCACCACGACGTCGGCTTGCAACGCGTGCAGCCGGTCGCCGAGGCGTCGCTCGAAATCCGACTTACCGGCTGGCCGCGCGCTGTCGTCCAGGGGCAAGGCGCGGTAGCTCGACGGCACGTTTTCCAGCAGGTCATCGACCTTGCGTCCCTGTACCGTCAGGCCCGCCGGGTAGAACCAGTGGGCGCCCTGCCCCGGCGCGAAACCGTAGTCCTTGATGCTCTCGCGGTCCCGTGCGGACTCGGGGTTTTCGTCGTAGATGATCGCTTCCAGCGAGTAGTGATCGCCGAGGGCGGTGTCATTGAGCGCCTTGACCAGGTACTCCAGGGGCGAGGTCATGTAGCGCTGTTCGCCATGGTAATCGACGTATTGACCGGCCTTGTCCGCCGCTGCGTTACGCAACGACCAGACGTACACAAGTTTGGTTTTCTGCATGAATATCGGACTCAGGAAAGGGTGTGCAGGGTGTTGCCGCTGACGCCTTCGGCCATGGCAACCACGACTTTTCGTTCGCCGCTGAACGGCTTGCGCGAGTGCGCCGTGAGCATGTTGTCGAGCATCAGCACGTCGCCGGTCTGCCACGGGAAGACCACTTCGCATTCGCTCAGCACGCCGCGGATCTCCGCCAGGGCGTCGGCCTCCAGCCGGCTTCCGTCGCCGTAATACACGTTGCGCGGCAAGCCTTCTTCGCCGACGGTGTCGAGGAGGATTTCCTGCATCTCCTCGTCGAGGTTCGACAGGTGGAACAGGTGCGCCTGGTTGAACCAGACCCAGTCTTTGGTGCGCGGATGCTGGGCCACGCCTTGCACCAACTGTCGGGTGCGCAGGTCGCCGTCCTCGTTCCAGTCGCAGTGGATGCCTCGGGGGCTGCAGTAGGCTTCGACGTCGCTGTGGCGGTCGGTGTTGAAGACCTGCTGCCAGGTCAGGTCCAGGCCGTTGCCGTAGTTGCGCACGTACATGAGGCGCTTTTCTTCGAAGCGTTTGCGCAGCGCGGGGCTGATGCGCTGGAACACCCGGCGGCTGTCGGCAATCGGCGTCTCGCCTCCGCTGATGGCGGCTTTGGCGCAGTAGAAGAAGATGCGCATGGGCCATTCAGTGGTGTAGGCCTGTTCGTTGTGCAGCGGGATCGAGCGGTGCGCCGGGTATTCGGTGGAGGTGTAGACGCCTTTGCCATCGACCTGGCTGCGCGGGGTGGAGCCGAATTCGTAGTTGAGCAGCGGGTGGCCGAAGGAGGCGGCGAACTGCTGGAAGCCTTCGACGCCTTCGGGGGTGAAGCCGCTGAAGAGGATGGCGCCGTCGCGTTCCAGCGAGTGGTCGACGACGCTGCGCAGGGCGTCGAATTCGGCGGCCAGGGAGACGCCGGTCCGGCCGGGCTGGACGCGCAGGGGGAAGCCGGCTTCAAGGCGCAGGCGTTCGGGGGTGAGCATGCGCATGTTCATGGGCGTTACGCTCCTGATACGTCGGAAAGAGGGGGAATCAGGCCATGGCCTTGCGCAGGCTGAGGGGGCGCATGTCGGTCCAGACGGTTTCGATGTGGTTGAGGCAGGTTTGTTTGTCGCCTTCGACGCCGACGCTTTTCCAGCCGTCCGGGATGGCTTTGTAGTCGGGCCAGATGGAGTACTGTTCTTCGTGGTTGATGACGACCCGGAACTGTGTGTTTTCGCTGTCGAAGCTCATGTGTAATCCCTCGTGGTGTTGGAACGGCGCAGGTAAGCGCGCCTTACCTGAAAGACGAACGAGGGGGCTGGATGGTTAGTGGTTTTCAGTAAAAATCTGTTGCCGCGTGAAGCTTGAAGATCAAAGTCAGGGGCGTCTGCCTGGGGGCAGACTGTTTCGCCTTCGGCGACTTACTTTTGAAAAGCACCAAAAGTAAGCAAAAGTGCCTGCTCCTGGTTGGGCCCCTCCTTCGTCGGGGTTCCTTCACTCCGGTCTCGCTCCGTGGGCCCGCCGCCATCCGCCATCCATGGCGGGGGGCGGCTCTCGCGGCATCCATGCCGCTCGGCCCACGGACCGAGACCTGCGTTCAGCCTGCACCCAAGTCGCGTTTGGCGGTGACTGGGCTTTTTGTGTACGAAGATCAAAAGCAGATCAAAGGCAGATCAAAGGCTTCCCGGCTAAAGCCGGTCCCACTAACAGCACCGCGTACACCCGTAGGACCGGCTTTAGCCGGGAAGCTTTTGATCGTGATCGTTCCCACGCTCCGCGTGGTAATGCCGCCCAGGACGCTCCGCGTCCCGTCTTCGGTGGGGTGACGCGGAGCGTCACGGGATGCATGCCCACGCGGAGCGTGGGCACGATCAGTACAGGGAGGGGGTGCAATCAGCAAAAATTGTTGGCGCCTCGGCTGGCCTCTTCCCGGCTGAAGCCGGTCCCACTAAAAGCACCGCGTACACCCGTAGGACGGCTTTAGCGGGGAAGCTTTTGATCGTGATCGTTCCCACGCTCCGCGTGGTAACGCCGCCCAGGACGCTCCGCGTCCTGTCTTCAGTGGGGTGACGCGGAGCGTCACAGGATGCGTGCCCACGCGGAGCGGGGACACGATCAGTACAGGGGGGGCTATCAGCAAAATGGTTGGCGCCTGGGCTGGCCTCTTCCCGGCTGAAGCCGGTCCCACAAAAAGCAGCGCGTGCAGCCAGTGGGACCGGCTTCAGCCGGGAAGCCGTTGCCGTTGCCGTTGCCGTTGCTTTTGATCTTCATACGCAGGAAGCCCAGACGACACCCATCGCGACTTTGGTGCAGGCTGAACGGAGGTCTCGCGGAGTGGGCCGAGCCGCATGGATGCGGCGAGAGCGCCGTCAGGACATGGATGTCCGTTCGGCGCGGGCCCACGGAGCGGGACCGGAGTGAGGGTATTCCGACGAAGGAGGAACCAAGCCAGGAGCAAGCACCCTTGGTTACTTGGGGTGCTTTTCCAAGTAACTCGCCGAAGGCGAAACGTCTGCCCCTAGGCAGACGCTCTTGATCTTGATCTCTCGCTACGCAGAACTAAGGAATTACCAGCGGAACGCCACAGTTCCCAGCACCGTCCGCTCTTCGCCCCAATAACACCGACCCGCGTTATTGCAGCCGCTCACATACTCCTTGTCGAACAGATTCTTCGCATTCACATCCACCGACCAATGCTTATCGATGTCATACCCCACCAACGCATCCACCAGCGTCACATCACCCGTCTTCAACTTCCCGTACAACGTCGGCTTGGTATACGCGAACGTATTGTCGAAATAACGCACCCCGCCACCCACACGGAAACCGCTCATCGGACCGTCCAGGAAGCGATACGTCGCCCACGTACTCGCCTGATTACGCGGTATGCCGGTCAACTGATGATCCTTGAACAGCGAACCCGCCGTGTCCTTGGTCACTCGGGCATCAGTGTACGTATACGAAGCCGTCAAACTGAGGTTCTTCGTCACATCACTGTTCATCTCAAGCTCGACGCCCTTCGATTCGCTCTTGCCGACTTGACGGCTGAATCCGGTGCTATCAGGCACCACATCGTCGGTCTTGGTGAGATTGAACACCGCCGCGCTGAAGGTCGTGTTCCAGCCCCTCGGCTCATACTTCAGGCCCATCTCGTACTGCTCGCTCTTGATCGGATCGAACAGCCCTCCGGTCGGACTCGACGATTGCTGTGCCGGGGTAAACGCAGTGGAATAACTGACATAAGGCGACAAGCCATTTTCAAACTGATACATCAGCCCGGTTTGCCAGCTGAACTCGTTATCCCATCCGTCCAGGTCCGTCGCAGCCACTGCCGGGCTGTTGAGACGCGCGGCGCTGGCCCGGTTGCGATATGTACTGTTGACGAAGTCCTGACGAGCGCCCAACAGATAAATCCAGTTGTTGTATTTGCTCTGCAACTGGCCATACGCGCCGTACATCTGCTGGTCCAGCTGGGAGTTCTGCACGTAGCGGGGGGTAGCGGGAGGTGTCGACGAAAACACCGGGTTGAATACGTTGTAAGTGCCGCCGTTTCCGACTGTCCAGTCTTGATTAAATGAGATACGGTCGTAGCTCGCGCCCAGCAACACGGTGTTTTCCAGTGCGCCGGAGGTGAAGTGGCCTTCGAACTGGTTGTCCAGGGAATAGGTGATCGACTTGTTGTCGCGGTCGTAAGCTAGGCTGCTCAGCGTGCTACCGAAGCCAGAATTACTAAGGTCACCTGGCCAGGTCTCGTGACGGTCCAGGCGCGATTCCATGAAGCGTGAGTTCTGGCGGAACTGCCAGGTGTCGTTGAGCTGGTGCTTGAACTCGTAACCCAGGGTCCAGGTTTCGCGCTCGAAGTCGTCCCAGTTCGGGTTGCCGTTGAACTGGTCCTTGCCGATCTTGCCGTTGACGTTGTTCAGCAAGGTCCCCGCAGCGGGGTAGCCGAGCAGCAGCTTGGTGCGGTCGCGCTGATAGGACGAGAGCAGGGTCAGCGCGGTGTCTTCGTCGAAGTTGAAGGTCATCGACGGCGCGATGTAAATGCGGTCGTCCGGCACCGAATCGACCTGGGTGTCGGCGTTGCGGCCGAGCATGACCACGCGGCCGAGGATGCGGTTATCGTCGGTCAGCGGACCGGACACATCAAGGGACAGTTGCCGACGGTTGTTGCTGCCGTAGGTGAATTTGGCTTCGCCCTGGGCGGTTTCGGTCGGGCGTTTGCTGACCAGGTTGACCAGCCCGCCCGGCGCGTTTTCACCGTAGAGGATCGAGCTCGGGCCGCGGAACACTTCGGTGCGTTCCAGACCATAGGGTTCGGTGGTGGTGTCGTAGCGGTTGCCTTGCAGACGCAGGCCGTCCTTGAGCAGGCCGTAACCGTAGTCGGTGGCGTTGTAGCCGCGAATGGAGAACAGGTCACCCGCGAGGCCGTCGCCGACGGCAAAGGGCGGGGCGAAGATGCCGGGGACGTAACCGAGGATGTCGGTCAGGCTTTGCGAGCCCTGATCCTGAATGCGCTGACGTGTCACCACTGACACCGAGCGCGGGGTTTCCGACAGCGGTGTGCTGGTCTTGGTGCCGGCCGTGCTGTTTTTCACCTGATAGCCGACGGTTTCCTGCCCTTCGGGTGCTTCACCGGTGACCACCGAATTCTGCAGCTCGATGGTGGCGCCCTGCTCGGCCTTGACCGGGGCATCCGCCGCCCATGCCGCGCCGTGGCAGGCGACCGTTGCGACCAGCGCCGCCAGGGCATTGACCTTGAATTGACCCTTGTTATTGCTCGCCATCCGAACTCCCCCTCCCTTTCAAATCACACGGGGCAATGCCCCAAAATTGACTGCTAATGTCAAAAAAGCGTGAAAATGTAACAAAGAACGTTTCTCATTACCATTCTTATCATAAAAAAAGGGCGAAGGGCCATCGCGGCTCCTACGCCCTGTTTCAACGCTTTTACAACAAAGATTTAAGGCTGTTTGACGGCCGCTGAAACGGCGGCGGCAAAGATGTCGGCGATCTGGTCGATCTGCGCGGCGGTGACGATCAGCGGCGGCAGGAAGCGGATGACCGACGAGTGCCGGCCGCCCACTTCGATGATCAGTCCGCGTTGCAGGCATTCACGCTGAATCTTCGAGGCCAGCGCGCCGCTGTGGGGGAAGTGACCGAGGGCGTCGGGGCGGCCCTCGAGGTCGACCATTTCCACGCCGAGCATCAAGCCCATGCCGCGCACATCGCCCATCTGCGGAAAGTCTTTTTGCAGCGAGCGCAGGTGGCCGATCAGGCGTTCGCCCATGGCAGCGGCGTGCAGGTCCAGTTGCTGTTCGCGGACGATGCGCAGGGTGGTGGAACCGGCGACCATCGCGAGTTGGTTGCCGCGGAAGGTGCCGGCGTGGGAGCCCGGTTTCCACACGTCCAGGGACTTGTTGTAGACCACCACTGCCATCGGCTGGCCGCCGCCGATGGCTTTGGACAGCACCAGCACGTCCGGCACGATCCCCGCGTGTTCGAAGGCAAACGGCTTGCCGGTGCGGCCGACGCCACACTGGATTTCGTCGAGAATCAGCGGCACGCCGGCGTCGCGGGTGATGCGGCGGATTTCCCGCAGCCAGTTCGCCGAAGTCGGTACCACGCCGCCCTCCCCCTGCAGGGTTTCCAGAATCATCCCGGCGGGTGGCAACACACCGCTTTCCGGGTCGGTCAGCTGGTTCTCGATGTAGTGCAGACCGATGCGCTCGCCGGCCTCGCCACCGACGCCAAACGGGCAGCGGTAGTCGTAGGGAAACGGCAGGAACTGCGCGCCGCCGGCCATGCCGTCCAGATAGGTTTTCGGCCCGAGGTTGCCCATCAGCGCCAGGGCGCCCTGGGTCATGCCGTGATAGGCGCCGTGGTAGGCCATCAGGTTGCTGCGCCCGGTGGCGGTGCGCACCAGTTTCAGCGCCGCTTCCACCGCATCGGTACCGGCCGGGCCGCAGAACTGAATGCGCGCGTCCTTGGCGAATTCCTTCGGCAGCAGCGCGAACAGTTCGCTAATGAAGTCGTCCTTCGCTTCGGTCATCAGGTCCAGGGTGTGCAGCGGACGCTGGCCGTCGAGGGTGGCGCGCATGGCCTGGATCACCTCGGGGTGGTTGTGCCCCAGCGCCAGGGTGCCGGCGCCGGCCAGGCAATCGATGAACCAGCGCCCTTCGCTGTCCTGCACGTGAATGCCTTGGGCGCGCTTGAGTTCCAGGGGGATACGCCGCGGGTAGCTGCGGGCGTTGGATTCCACGGCAGCCTGCCGCTCCAGGCGCGGGGTCGGCGCAAAGCGGTAGTCGGCGTTGGCCACGGCGGTGTCCGGGCTGCTCGACAGCGCCTCGCTGTGGCGAGGGGCAATCGGCGTCACGTTGTGTTGGCTATGCATGTTCGTGCTCCTGGAAATCGTGGGAATGAGGGCGTTCGTTGACCTGCGCGAGGGCCTCGGCAAGTTGAGTGATGAACAGCTGATCACGGACGATCGAAAGGTGGTCGGCGTCGATCCAGGCAGAAACCTGCAAGCGAACACCCATGCCCTGCTCCAGAAGAGCCGGTGCGTTATCGTTATTTTCCGGCGAGCGCTCGGCCCACCAGGCGTAGACCGGCACGCTGAGGGCGTGGACCTGGCGGCATTGATTGGCCAGCTGGCGCATGTGCCGCTCGACGCCGAGCAACTGTTGCCAGTGCGCGTCGGCTTCCAGGCCTTCATCGCCAGCGTCCAGAGCCGGGCTTTCCGGGGCCGTTTCTGGAAGGACAGGACGCGGCTGGCCGGCACCCGGTACGTAGCCGTCGATCAGGCCGACGAACTCGACGCGCTTGCCGAGGCGGGTCAGCAGTCGGGCCATTTCCAGGACCATCGTCCCGCCCATGGACCAGCCGATCAGCCGGTATGGCCCGGACGGCTGTTGTTCGAGCAGCGCTTTGACGTAGTCCCGGGCCATTTGCTCGATAGAACTGTCGCGCCACTGGCCGTCCAGCACCTGACGGTTCTGGATGCCCCAGACGTCCCACTGCGCAGACAGCCGGCGGGCCAGTGCGTAGTAACCGACCACCGTGCCGCTGACCGGGTGCACACAGAACACCGGCGGCTTGTCGCTGGCGCCGCTGCTCAGACGAATCAGCGGATTCGGCGCGCCCTCGCGGCTGACAGGCAGGCTTTGCGGTGCTGCAGGTTGTGCAGACGGCAGGCTGTCCAGCAACGCCACCAACCCGTCGCGATAGGCCGTTTGCAGGCGTTCGATGGTCTTGCGCTGATAGCGCTGACCGCTGAAACGGAAGGTCAGCCCCAGTTGCCCGGCGAAGACCTGACCGTTGATTTCCAGCTCGCGATTAAGCGGCGTAGACGGATCCACCAGCGCGCCCGCCGACACCTTCGACGGCGTGAAGCGGCCATCGCCCAGGTCCTGATCAAACTGACCGAGGTAGTTAAACACCACCTTGGGTTCGGGCAGTGCGGCCAGTGACTGCCGCGCCGAATCGTCGCCCAGATAGCGCAGCAGTCCGAAGCCGACGCCCTTGTCCGGCAAGCCCCGCAGGCTGTCGCGCACGCTGGCGAGCGTCTGGCGTATATCGGCAGCAGCACGCACCCGCAGCGGGAACAGGCTGGTGAACCAGCCCACCGTGCGACCGACATCCAGGCCCTCAGCCAGGGCTTCGCGGCCATGGCCTTCCAGCGCAACGAGCGTGTCGGGCTGGCCACTCCAGCCTTTCAGTGCCTCGGCGAGCACCGCCAGCAGGATTTCATCGGTGCGCGCCGCCAGTGCCGCCGGGGCTTCGCGCAGCAGACGATGGGTCAGCCCAGCGTCCAGCAGCAGCTCGCACTGTTCAAGGTCCTGTTGCGTGGCGCGGCCTTCCGGGTGGTCCACTGGCCAGAGCGGCTCGGAGTTGCCGACCTGCTCCCGCCATTGCGCCACTTCGCCTTGACGCGCAGGCGCCAGTGCCGCATCGACCAGATGCTGCGCCCAGCGCTGGAAGCTACTGGATTTTGGTCCGAGATCAACCGCACTGCCCGAAGCGACTTGGGCGTAAGCCCGCGCCAGATCCTCCAGCAGCACCCGCCACGAGACGCCATCCACCACCAGGTGATGGGCGACCAGCAACAGCTTTTGCCCCTCGGGCATCTGCGCCAGCACCACGCGCAACAGCGGACCGTCATGCAGATCAAGGCTGCGCTGGGCCTGTTCGCACAGCGCAGTCATGGCGCGCTCGTCGGCCACGTCACGCAGCCAGAGGCTGTCGGCAGCCGGCGTCGCTCGATACTGCTGCTGCCAGCAACCGTCGGCGTGCTGATGGAAACTCAGGTTGAGGCCGTTGTGGTGACTCAGCAGCGCGGCCAGCGCTTGGCTCAACAGCGGCGCTTCCAGCGGGCGCTGCACGTCCAGCAACAACGCCTGATTGAAGTGCGCGCGATTGCTCATCGGTTGCTCGAAGAAGTGCGCCTGAATCGGCGTCAACGGCAGCTCGCCGGTGGGCGCGTCTTCAATCAACGGCGCTGCGCTGGCCTCGATGACCGTGACGCGCAGGGCCAGATCCTTGAGCTGCGGATGGCTGAACACGTCCTTGGGCAGCAGCTTCAAACCCACCTGACGCAGACGGGTGATCACGGCCAGCGACTGGATCGAATCGCCGCCCAGTTCGAAGAAGCTGTCCTGACGGCTGATGGTTTCGACGCCCAGCAATTGCTGCCAGACCCTTGCCAGCTCGACTTCCCGCTCACCTTCCGGCGCTTCGAAGGCCTGACTGCGGACTTGCGGATCCGGCAGCGCGTTGCGATCGAGCTTGCCGTTGGGCAACTGCGGCAAGCGCTCCATGACCACGATGTGCGCCGGCACCATGTATTCCGGCAGGGTGTTTTTCAGCTGATTTTTGAGGCTGTCTTCCGACAGGTCATTACCGCCGACATAACCGAGCAACTGCTTGCCGTTGCCTTTGTCGCGGACGATCACCAGCGCTTCGCGCACGCCCTCGCAGGCCTTGAGCGCCGCTTCGATCTCGCCGGCCTCGATGCGGAAGCCACGGATCTTGATCTGGTGGTCGATACGGCCGAGGTACTCCAGCAGCCCTTCGCTGTTGAGGCGCACGCGGTCGCCGCTGCGGTAGATGCGTTCGCCAGCCCTGAACGGGTGCGGCAGGAAACGCTCGGCGGTCGCGCCGGGACGGTCCAGATAACCCCGCGCCACCGCGCCGCCCAGATAGAGTTCGCCAGCAATGCCCTGGGGCAGCGGGTTCAAATCCGCGTCCATCACGTAGCCCTGACGATCACCCACCAGATCACCGATCGGCGCGTAGGCGGTGGTGAAGTCGGCAGTCTCGGCGGAGGCCAGCCACAGCGTCGGCGTGACCACGGTTTCGGTCGGGCCGTAGCCGTTGATGATCCACAACGGCTGCAGATTACGGATCACGTCATGGAGCATTTCCCGGCTGAAGGCTTCACCGGCAAAACAGTAGGTCTTCACTCCCGGCCCTTTGCCCTGCACACCGGCCCAGTCGGACAGCTGACGCAGGTAGCTCGGCGGGAACGAGGCCACGGTGATGCCCTCGCGCATCAGCGTGTCGTAGGTCTGCTCGACGCTCCACAGTTCCTGGTCGCGCAACACCACCCGGGCGCCGTAGCACAGGGGCATCATCCAGCCTTCGTGGGCGCCGTCGAAGCTGATCGACAGGAAGTGGAACTTGCGGTCCTCCGGCGTGAAGCGATAACGCTCGCCGATGGTCTGGATGTGCATCGAGATGTCGGCGTGGGCGATGGCCGCGCCCTTCGGCTTGCCGGTGGAGCCCGAGGTGTAAATCAGGTACGCCAGTTGCTGCGGATGAATCACCACATCCGGTGCCGTCACCGGCTCGGACGAGCAATCGAGCTGATCGATATTGAGTACCGGCACATCACCCACCGGCACACGATCCAGCGCGGCATCGTGGCTGATTAGCAGCTTCACGCCGCCGTCTTCGAGCATGTAGCGCAGGCGCTCGGTCGGGTAATCAGGGTCGAGGGGGATATAAGCGCCGCCGGCTTTCAGCACGGCATAAAACGCCAGCCACAAATCAATCCCGCGCTCCATGGCAATCGCCACGCGCACTTCGGTGCCGATGCCCCGCGCGCGCAAGGCGTGGGCCAGCTGGTTGGCGCGGCGGTCGAACTCGGCAAAGGTCAGGCGCTGTTCGCCATGGACCAGCGCTATGGCGTCAGGCCGAATGCGCGCATGGTCGGCGATCAACTCATGGATCGGGCGATCCACGTAAGGCGAGAACGGCGGCGTGTTCCATTGGTCCAGCGCGGCCAGGTCCGTCTCGCCGAGCAACGGCAGATCGCCGATGGCAGCGTCGGGCTGGGCGCAAATCGCCTGCAGCAGCGTGACCAGTTGTTCGAACAAACGCGCCACGGTCGAGGCGTCGAACAGGTCGGTGGCGTAATCGAGGTAGCCGCTGATGCAGCCGTCGCGGTGCTCGAAGGTGCTGAGGACCAGATCGAACTGCGCGCCCTTGATGTCCCACGGGCGGGCGTCGCAGCTCAAATCATCGAACTGCAACAGCGACATATCCGGCTGTTGCTGGTGGTTGTAACTGACCTGGAACAGCGGGTTGACGCTGAGGCTGCGCGCCGGTTGCAGCGCTTCCACCAGTTGCTCGAACGGCAGGTCCTGATGGGCGTGGGCGCCGAGCAGGTTGTCCTTGACCTGAGCGAGCAGCGCGGTGAACGGCTGGTCGCCGCTGACCTGGGCGCGCAGCACCAGGGTGTTGACGAAGAAGCCGATCAGGCCTTGGGTCTGCACCTCGGCCCGCCCTGCCACCGGCACGCCGATGCGCAGGTCGCGCTGGCCGCTGAGGCGATAAAGCAGCGTGTCGAACGAGGCCAGGAACAGCATGAACAGCGTGGCATCGTGGGCTTTGGCGGTCTGGCGCAGCGTGTCGGCGAGATCTTGCGGCAGCACAAAGGCATGGCGCCCGCCTTTGCCGTCGCGCTCGGCGGGACGCGAACGGTCCGCCGGCAGCTCCAGCACCGGCTGTTCGTCACCCAGCGCCTCACGCCACCAGTTCAACTGGCGCTCGCGCTCGGCGCCGCTCAGGTATTCGCGCTGCCAAGCGGCGTAGTCAGCGTATCGCACGCTGAGCTCTGTAAGTTGCAGCTCAGCCAACTGCACATCGTTGCCTTGGGCGAACCGGCGATACAGCGCGGCGAAGTCTTCGAGCATGACCTGCACCGACCAGCCGTCCGAGATGATGTGGTGCATGCACAGCAGCAGGCGCCACTGATCGTCCGCGACCCGCGCCAGGGCCACCCGCCATGGCGCGCGCTCGGCGTCGAGGTCGAACGGCTGGTTCATGAAATCCTCTGCCAGCGCGTCGAATGCGGCTTCCGGCGCCGCGTCGTCGCGCAGGTCGTGACGGGCGATGTGTACGCTGGTGACCGGCAAAATCCGTTGCTGGGGCACCGCTTCGCCGTTTTGCATCGGTGACGGGCGGAAACAGGTGCGCAGGGTTTCGTGACGGGCCGCCAGGGCGTCAAAGGTCTGCTGCAGGGCGTCGAGTTTCAGCGCGCCGCTGAGGTTGAGCACGCACGGCAGGTTGTACGCGACGCTCTCCGGTTCCAGTTGCGCGAGGAACCACAGGCGCTGCTGAGCGAAGGACTGCGGCGCGAATTCCCGGTCGGCACGAAGATGCAGAGCCGGCATCGCCGTGGCGACGGCCTGGGTGTTCAGGTAGTGAGCGAGGTCAGCCAGCACCGGCGACTCGAACAGCGCGCGCAGGGGCAGCTCAAGTTTCAGGTCGCGGCGGATCTGCGCCACCAGTTGAATGCCCAGCAACGAATGCCCGCCGAGGGCGAAGAAGTTGTCCTGACGGCCGATCTTCGCGAAGCCGAGCAGGTCTTGCCACAGGGCAGCGAGTTGGGCTTCAACCCCGGCCAGCGGCGCTTCGAAAGCCCGTTGCTGGATCTGCGGGTCGGGCAGCGCTTTGCGGTCGAGCTTGCCGTTGGCCGACAGCGGCAGGCTGTCCAGCCTGACAAAGTGCGACGGGACCATGTAATCCGGCAGGCGCTGTTTCAGTTGGCTGCGCAGGTGTTCTTCGTCGAACGCCTCGGCGACCAGATAGCCCACCAGCTGCATGCCAGTGCTGAGTTCACGGGCGATGACCACCGCTTCATTGACCGCCGGATGATCCAGCAAAGCCGCTTCGATCTCGCCGATTTCCACGCGCAAGCCGCGCAGTTTGATCTGGTGATCGAGACGGCCGAGGTATTCCACCACGCCGTCGGCACGCCAGCGCGCCAGGTCACCGGTGCGATACAGCCGCTCGCCGGTGCCGAATGGGCTCGCCACGAAACGCTCGGCAGTCAGGCCAGGACGCAGGTGATAACCCCGCGCCAGACCGTCGCCGCCGATGTACAGCTCGCCCGGCACGCCGATGGGTTGCGGGTTGAGGCGGTTGTCGAGGATGTGGATGTGCAGGTTGTTGATCGGGCGACCGATGGGCACGGAAACGCCCGGCTCATCAACGCAGGTCCAGTGGGTGACGTCGATGGCCGCTTCGGTTGGGCCATACAAATTGAACAGGCCAGCGTGTGGCAGGCGCTGCAGGGTTTCCCGGGCCAGATCGGCAGGCAAGGCTTCGCCGCTGCACACGATGCGTTTGAGGGAAGCGCAACCGGTGAGATCGTCCTGAGCCATGAAGGCCCCGAGCATCGACGGCACGAAATGCAGCGTGGTGATCTGCTGTTGTTCGATCAGCGTCTTCAACACCAGCGGATCGCGATGATCACCCGGCTGGGCGACCACCAGATGCGCACCGACCATCAACGGCCAGAAGAACTCCCAAACCGACACATCGAAACTGAACGGCGTCTTTTGCAATACCGCGTCTGATGCGTCGAGGGCGTAAGCCTCTTGCATCCAGGCCAAGCGGTTGAACAGCGCGGCGTGAGTGTTGCCCGCGCCCTTCGGTTTCCCCGTCGAGCCGGAGGTGTAAATCATGTAGGCCAGTTGCTCGGGGTGCAGCTCTACAGCAGGCGCGGTGAAGGGATAAGACGCCAGCGCCAGATGATCCAGATTTACGACACGAAGGCCTTCGACAACTGGCAGATCAGCGACCACCGCATCGTGGCTCAGCAGCAAGCCGATCCCGGCGTCTTCGAGCATGTAGCGCAGACGATCCGCCGGGTACTCGGGATCCAGCGGCACATACGCGGCACCGGCTTTGAGCACGGCATACAGCGCAACCACCATCTCTACGGAACGCAACGCCGCCACGCCCACCAGCGATTCGCGCCCGACGCCCTGCTCCCGAAGGTAATGGGCCAGCTGATTCGCACGCTGATCCAGCTCGCGATAACTCAACACCTGCTCGCCAAAGCTCAACGCCTCCCGCTCAGGGTGCATCTGCGCCAGCCGCTCAAAATGCCAATGCACAAACGGCTCCGAGTCCCACTCCCGCGCCGTGTCGTTGACCAACGCCAACTGCGCGCGGTCTTCGGCATCGAGCAATTCAAAGTCACCAATCGCCGCATCCGGCTGCTCGATCAACTCGGCGAACAGTTGCTCAAAGCGCCCATGCAAGCGCTCGATACTGCCGTGTTCAAACAGATCCGTGGCGTAAGTCCACGATCCACCCAGCCCGCCGTCGGCGTCTTCATGGGTGTTTAGCGCCAGGTCGAACTGGCTGCTGCCATCGTCCAGCGGCAGCACGTCGGCGCGCAGGCCGGGCAGACCTGAAAGGGATTCGAAATCACGCTGCTGATGGTCGTACGCCACCTGGAACAACGGGTTATGGCTCAGGCTGCGCGCAGGTTGCAGCGCTTCGACCAGTTGCTCGAACGGCAGGTCTTGATGGGCCTGGGCACCGAGGGTTCGCGCCTTGGCATGCTCCAGCACCTGAAGATAGGTCTGCTCGGCAGATACCTCGGCGCGCAGCACCTGGGTGCTGACGAAGAAGCCGATCAGCCCTTCGACTTCCAGCCGCGAACGGCCGGCAATCGGCACGCCCATGCGCAGGTCGTTCTGTCCGCTCAGGCGATGCAGCAATACCTGGTACGCCGACAGGATCGCCATGAACGGCGTGACGCCCTGCTGTTTCGCGAACTCGCGCAGGCGCTGACTGAACGCGGCATCGAAGGCGAACAGCACGCGGTCGCCGCGGTAGCTTTGCTGGGGCGGACGCGGCCGGTCGGTCGGCAGCTCCAGGACTGGATGCTCGTCGCCCAGTTGCTCGCGCCAGTAATTCAGCTGCTTCTCGCCCTCGCCCGCCGCCAGCCATTCGCGCTGCCAGGCGGCGAAATCGGCGTATTGCACCGGCAATGGCGTGAGTTGCGGCGCGCGGTTTTCCACGGCGGCGCGGTACAGCTCGCAGAATTCCTGCAGCAGCACACGCACCGACCAGCCGTCCGAGATCATGTGGTGCAGGCACAGCAGCAAGCGCTGTTCGTCGGCCGCGACACGCACCAGCGCCAGCCGCCAGACCGGGCTGCACGACAGATCGAACGGGCGCTTGACGAAGGCTTGGGCCAAGGCGTTGAAGGCGGTGTCGACATCCCCTTCATGGCTGATATCTATTCGCTCAATCTGCACAGACTGGGCAGGCTCGATTTGCTGCATCGGCACGCCATCGACCGCCAGGAATCGTGTGCGCAGCACTTCATGGCGCGCGGTCAGGCCGTCGAATGCCGCCTGCAATGCAGTCTCGTTCAGCTCGCCGCACAAGCGCACGGCGCCCGGCAGGTTGTAAGCGTGACCGCCGGGTTGCAGCTGATCGAGGAACCACAGGCGCTGCTGGGAGAACGACTGCACGGCTCGTTCCTGCTGGCGTGGGGTCAGCTCAAGCTGCTTGGCATCGGTGTGCCCCAAGCCCGCAATACGCTGGGCGAAATCGCTGAGGCGCGGCGCGTCGAACAGGGCACGCAACGGCACGCTCAGTTGATGCTCATGGCGCAGCCGGGAGATCAGTTGCATCGCCAGCAGCGAGTGGCCGCCAAGCTCGAAGAAGTGATCGTTGCGGCCGACGGCGTCGATGCCCAGCAGTGGCTGCCACAGCGCCGCCAATTGCTGTTCAAGCACCGTTTGCGGCGCCTGGTAATCGCTGGAGATCACCTGCGGATCGGGCAGCGCGTTGCGGTCCAGTTTGCCGTTGGGCAACTGCGGCAAACGTTCCATGATCACGATGTGCGCCGGCACCATGTATTCCGGCAGGGTGTTTTTCAGCTGTTGCTTGAGGCTGTCCTCGGCCAGACCGTTGCCGCCGACATAACCCAGCAGGACCTTTCCGTTCGCGCTGTCACGGACAACGACCAAGGCCTCGCGCACGCCGTCACAGGCTTTCAGCGCCGCTTCGATCTCACCGGCCTCGATGCGGAAGCCACGAATCTTGATCTGGTGGTCGATACGGCCGAGGTATTCCAGCAGCCCTTCGCTGTTCAGACGTACGCGGTCGCCGCTGCGGTAGAGGCGCTCACCGGCCTTGAAAGGATGCGGCAAGAAGCGTTCGGCCGTTGCGCCGGGACGGTCCAGATAACCCCGCGCCACGGCGCCACCCAGATAGAGTTCGCCGGCAATCCCTTGGGGCAGCGGATTGAGGTCCGCGTCCATCACGTAGCCTTGGCGATCACCCACCAGATCCCCAATCGGCGCGTAGGCGGTGGTGAAGTCGGCAGTGTCGGCGGAGGCCAGCCACAAGGTCGGCGTGACTACAGTCTCGGTCGGGCCATAGCCGTTGATGATCCACAGCGGCTGCAAATTGCGAATCACGTCGTGGAGCATTTCCCGGCTGAAGGCTTCACCGGCGAAGCAGTAAGTTTTCACGCCAGGCCCCTTGCCCTGCACACCGGCCCAGTCGGACAGCTGACGCAGATAGCTCGGCGGGAAGGAGGCCACGGTGATGCCTTCGCGAATCAGCGTGTCGTAGGTCTGCTCGACGCTCCACAGTTCCTGATCGCGCAGCACCACGCGGGCGCCGTAACACAGCGGCATCATCCAGCCTTCGTGGGCGCCGTCGAAGCTGATCGACAGGAAGTGGAACTTGCGGTCCTCCGGCGTAAAGCGATAACGCTCGCCGATGGTCTGGATGTGCATCGAAATGTCGGCGTGGGCGATCGCCGCGCCTTTCGGCTTACCGGTCGAACCCGAGGTGTAAATCAGGTAAGCCAGTTGCTGCGGATGAATCGTGACGTCCGGGGCCGTGAATGGCTCGCATGAGCAGTCCAGTTCGTCCAGATTAAGCAATGGCACATCACCGACCGGTACCCGATTCAGCGCGGCATCGTGGCTGATCAACAGCTTCACACCGCCGTCTTCCAGCATGTAACGCAGGCGCTCGGTCGGGTAATCCGGGTCGAGCGGAATGTACGCCCCGCCAGCTTTGAGCACGGCATAAAACGCCAGCCACAGATCAATCCCCCGCTCCATTGCGATTGCCACGCGGACTTCGGTGCCGATGCCCCGGGCGCGCAAGGCGTGGGCCAGTTGATTGGCACGGCGGTCGAACTCGGCAAAGGTCAGGCGTTCATCGCCATGGACCAGCGCGATGGCGTCGGGCCGAATGCGCGCGTGGTCGGCGATCAGCTCGTGAATCGGCCGATCCACGTAGGGCGAAAACGGCGGCGTGTTCCAGGCGTGCATGGCGTCGATGTCGCCTTCGGTGAGCATCGACAGCTCGCCGATGCGCGCCTCGGGGAAGCGGCAGAGGCCGTCCAGCAATGCCTGAAAATGCCCGCACAAGCGCTCGATCTGTTCGGCGCTGAACACGTTGCTGTGGTAGTTGACGTGCACATGGGCGTGCTCGCCCGCCACCACCGCCAGGCTCAGCGGGTAGTGGGTCTTGTCGCTGAGTTCAACGGAACCCAGGTTGACGCCGTTGGCCTGCTTGTCCCGCAGCACCGCGTCCACCGGGTAGTTCTCGAAGACCAGCAGGCTGTCGAACAGGTCGCGACCGGCGTGGCCTGCGTAGCGCTGGGCCTCGAACAGTGGCGTGTGTTCGTGTTCGCGCAGCTCCAGATTGTGCGCTTGCAGGTCGTTCAGCCAGTCGCCGACCTTCTGCTGCGCCTCGGGCGCCTGCACCAGCGGCAGGGTGTTGATGAACAGCCCGAGCATGCGCTCGATGCCCGGAATCTGGGCGGAACGGCCGGACACGGTGGCGCCGAAGGCGACCCGCTGCTGCCCGGTGTAGCGCTGCAACAGCAACACCCACACCGCTTGAATCAGCGTGTTGACGGTCACGCGCTGACGGCGGGCGGCGCTGTTGAGCAGTTCGCTGTTCAGGTCCATGGACGTGACCCGCACCTGGTTCGGCAACGGCTCGCCGGTGCTGGAGGTCGGCGCGGTCAGCGCCGCCGCCATCATCGTTGGCTGGTCGAAACCGGCCAGGTGGGTCTGCCAGAAGGTCTTGCTGCCCTCGGCGTCGCGGCTCAGCAGCCATTGGACGTAATCGGCGTAATGCCCGGCAGGTTGCGGCGTGGCGTCGGACATGGCCGCCTGAATCACTTCGCCCAGCACTGCCGCGCTGCTCCAGCCATCCAGCAGAATGTGGTGGAAGGTCCAGACCAGTTTCCACAGCGTCTCGCTCTGGCGAACCAGCAAAACGCGCATCAGCGGCGCGGCGTGCAGGTCAAACGGGGTCTCGCGCTCGGTGGCCAATACGTCGGCCAATGCCTGATCGCTGCTGCGCAGGTCAAGTTCGCGCACCACCAACGCCGCATCGCGACGAATCAGTTGCACCGGTTGTTCGCTGCCGGACACGCGCAGGAACGCCGCGCGCAGGATCGGATGACGCTGAACCGCTGCCGCCCACGCCGATTTGAATCGGGTCACCGGCAGGTGTTCGATGTCCAGCGCCACCTGATTGATGTACAGATCCCGCGCGCTGCCCTCTCCGGCGATCTCGCTGCCGCTCAGTTCGGTGTGAAACAGCAGGCCCTGCTGCATCGGCGTCAGCGGATACAACTGTTCGATATCCCAGGCGGCGACCGGCAGTGCGTCGAGTTGTGCCTGAGTCAGAGCGAGTGCCGGGAAGTCCGACGGGGTGACCGCAGAGTGATGGCGGCAGTGTTCGATCACTTCGTCCAGCGCTTCGCCGTAGGCATCAAGCAGCCGCTGAATCGACGCCGACTCATGGCGTTCGCCACTGAAGCTGCAGGTCAGGCTGAACTGACCGTCACGGATTTGCGCATCCATGGACAGCTCGCCATTGAGCGGCGCATCGGCGGCGCGCTGGGCACCGCTGCCCTCCTCGGCCAGGCTGAAGAGCCCGCTGCTGTGTTGCAGCCGACCCATGTAGTTGAACAGCACGCAGCCGTCCAGCGCCGGCAAGGCTTCGCCGCGCAGATGGCGCAACAGGCCATAACCCAGGCCGCCATTAGGCACGGCGCGCAGGGTTTCCTTGGTGTGTTTAAGCGCGGCGTCGAGGTCGTCGTGGGCGTACAGGCTGACCGGGTACAGGCTGGTGAACCAGCCGACGGTACGCGCTGGATCAACGCCGTCGAACAGGTCTTCGCGGCCGTGGCCTTCCAGGGCGATCATCGCCTGGGACTCGCCGCTCCAGCGCTTCATCGCCCGCACCAGTGCGGTCAACAACAGGTCGTTGATCTGCGTGCGATAGGCCGCCGGGGCCTCGCTGATCAGTTTCTCGGTGCGCACGGCGTCCAGTTGCAGATGCAGTTGGCGCACATTGTTTTGGCGCGCTTCGCCCTGTGGATGGGCGCAAGGCAACGCAGGTGCGGACGGCAGGCTGCGCCAGTAATCGGCTTCGGCCAGCACGGCATCGCTGTAGGCGAAATCCAGCAAACGGTTGGCCCAGCGCTGGAACGACGCGCTCTTGTTGCCGAGGTCGATGGCGAGGCCGGCTTGGGCCTGGGTGTAGGCGTTTTGCAGGTCCTCCAGCAGGACGCGCCACGACACGCCGTCGACGACCAGGTGATGCACCACCAGCAACAGACGTTCGCCGCCGTCGGGCAGGGTGAAATGCACGGCGCGCAGCAGCGGACCGTCTCGCAGATCGAGGCTGGCCTGGGCTTCGTCGCAGGCTGCATTGAGTTGCGCGAGGCTGCATTCACGCTGCCACAACAGACCGTCGGGAGCCTGCTCGTCAGCTGAAAGCTCTTCAGCAGAAAGGCGGGCGCGATAGCGTTGCTGCCACTGGCCGTTGTCCTGCTGCACAAAGCGCATCCGCAGCGCGTCATGATGGTTAAGCACGGCGTGAAGGGCCTGGATCAGCGCCGGGAGGTTCAGGACTTCATTCGGGGTCAACAGCAGCGACTGGTTCCAGTGGCTGCGGTTACGCATTGGCTGCTGGAAGAACCAGTGCTGAATCGGGGTCAGCGGGATGTCGCGGTTCAGCTCGATGCGCTCGACCGCGGGCGCATCCTGACTGACCACCTGAGCGACCTGGGCCAGTTCGGCGATGGTCTGGCGTTCGAACATCTGCCGGGGCGACAGCACGATGCCGGCCTTTCGGGCGCGGGAGATGATTTGCAGGCTGAGGATCGAGTCGCCGCCGAGGGCAAAGAAGTTGTCCTGGCGCCCGATTTGCGCGACGCCGAGCAGGTCTTGCCACAGCGCGGCCAGCTGGGTTTCGACTCCGGCCAGCGGCGCTTCGAAGTCACGTTGTTGAATTTGTGGGTCTGGCAGCGCCTTGCGGTCGAGCTTGCCGTTGGCCGAGAGCGGCAGGCTGTCCAGCGTAACGAAGTGCGCAGGCACCATGTAATCCGGCAGGCGCTGTTTGAGCTGGGTGCGCAGATGCTCTTCGTCAAACTCATCGGCGACCAGATAACCGACCAGCTGCATGCCAGTGCTGAGCTCACGGGCGATGACCACTGCTTCGCTGACGGCTGGGTGATCGAGCAAAGCGGCTTCGATCTCGCCGATTTCCACGCGCAAGCCGCGCAGTTTGATCTGGTGATCGAGACGGCCGAGGTATTCCACCACGCCATCGGCACGCCAGCGGGCCAGGTCACCGGTGCGGTACAGACGCTCGCCTTGACCAAACGGGCTGGCAACGAAGCGCTCGGCGGTCAGACCGGGGCGCAGGTGATAACCGCGCGCCAGGCCGTCGCCGCCGATATACAGCTCGCCCGGTACGCCGATGGGTTGCGGGTTGAGGCGGCTGTCGAGGATGTGGATGTGCAGATTGCTGATAGGGGCGCCGATCGGGACAGAAACGCCCGGCTCATCAACGCAGGTCCAGTGGGTGACGTCGATGGCCGCTTCGGTCGGGCCATACAGATTGAACAGGCCGGCATGGGGCAGGCGCTGCAAGGTTTCCCGGGACAGATCGGCGGGCAAGGCTTCGCCGCTGCAGACGATGCGTTTCAGGGAAACGCAGCCAGTAAGATCGTCCTGTGCCATGAAGGCACCGAGCATCGACGGGACGAAGTGCAGCGTGGTGATGTGCTGTTGTTCGATCAACGATTTCAACAACAGCGGATCGCGATGATCCCCCGGTTGAGCAACGACCAAGCGCGCGCCCACCATCAACGGCCAGAAGAACTCCCACACCGACACGTCGAAACTGAACGGTGTTTTTTGCAGCACAGCGTCTGAAGCGTCGAGCCCGTAAGCGTCCTGCATCCACGCCAGACGGTTGAACAGCGCTGCGTGGGTGTTGCCGGCGCCTTTGGGTTTTCCGGTCGAACCGGAGGTGTAAATCATGTAGGCCAGTTGTTCGGGGTGCAGCTCTACAACCGGTGCCGTGACGGGTTGCGCGGAGAGATCACGCTGATCCAGATTCAGCACACGCAGCCCTTCAACAACCGGCAGGTCATTGATGACCGCATCGTGGCTCAGCAGCAAGCCAATCCCGGCATCTTCCAGCATGTAGCGCAGACGATCAGCCGGATATTCCGGGTCCAGCGGCACATACGCGGCGCCGGCTTTGAGCACCGCATACAGCGCAACGACCATTTCCACCGAACGCAACGCCGCCACGCCCACCAGCGATTCGCGGCCGACGCCCTGCTCCCGAAGGTAATGGGCCAGCTGATTCGCCCGCTGATCCAAGTCGCGATAACTCAGCACCTCATCGCCAAAGCGCAACGCCTCGCGCTCGGGATGTACCTGCGCCAGCCGCTCAAAATGACGATGAACAAACGGCTCCGAATCCCAGTCCCGCGCTGTGTCATTCACCGCCAACAACTGCGCGCGGTCATCGGCATCCAGCAACTCAAAGTCACCGATCGCCGCATCCGGCCGCTCCAGCAACTCGGCAAACAGCTGCTCAAAACGCCCATGCAGCCGCTCGATGCTGCGGTGATCAAACAGATCCGTGGCGTAGTTCCAGTTGCCCGCCAGTTCCCCCGCCGCGTTTTCCCAAGTGTGCAGCGCCAGGTCGAACTGGGCGCTGCCGTTGTCCAGGGGCATCAGCGTGGCGTTGAGGCCGGGCATCAGTTGCAGCGCTTCGTCCTGGCGTTGCTGATGGTTGTAGAGCACCTGGAACAGCGGGTTGTGGCTGAGACTGCGCTCGGGCGCCAGGGCGTCGACCAGTTGCTCGAACGGCAGGTCCTGATGGGATTGTGCGCCCTGGGAAGCCCGGCGAACGCCGTCGATGACCTGGCTGAAACTGGCGTCGGATTGGACCTCGCCGCGCAGAATCTGGGTGTTGACGAAGAAGCCGATCAGGCCTTCGGTCTCGGCACGCTGACGGCCGGCAATGGGTACACCGATGCGCAGATCGGTCTGGCCGCTCATCCGCTGCAACAGCACTTGATAGGCCGCGAGCAGGACGGTGAACAGCGTCACCCCGCGCTGCCGGGCCAGTTCGCGCATGCGCCCGGACAGCGCGGCGTCGAAGCTGAACGGCAGGCGCGCGCCACGGAAACTCTGGCGCGCCGGGCGTGGACGGTCCGCCGGCAGTTCCAGCACCGGCGGCTCATCGCCCAGTTGTTGCCGCCAGTAGGCGAGTTGCCGATCACCCTCGCCCGCGTCCAGGCAGGCGCGCTGCCACAGGGCGACGTCGGCATAAGTCAGGGGCAGCGGCGCCAAGCTGTCGTCGCCACCTGAAAGCGCGGCGCGATAGGCCTCGACGAAGTCCAGCAACAGCACTTGAATCGACCAACCGTCAGCGATGATGTGGTGCAGACAGACCAGCAGCACGTGCTCATTTGCCGCGCGTTCGATTAACGCCACGCGCCACAGCGGGCCCTGGGCCAGGTCGAACGGGCGTCGGGCGAAGGCATCGGCCAGCGCCTGCACGTCGGCTTCGTCAGCTGCGTGCAGACGTTCAAATGGCAGCGGTTGACCAGGTTGAATCACCTGCTCCGGCGTGCCGTCTTCAGCCGTGGCGAACACCGTGCGCAGGCTGGCATGACGCTCGGCCACGCGCTCGAAGGCCGTTCCCACGGCACCAACATTCAGCTCGCCCTTCAGCCGCAAGGCACCCGGCAGATGGTAGGTGCTGTTGTCCGGTTCCAGTTGTTCGAGAAACCACAGCCGCTGTTGGGAAAACGACGCCGGGCTGCGCTCGCCTGCCACGCCGGGCGGGACCGGCAGCGACGACGCATCGAGGCCCTGCTCGCGCAGCTTGTTCAAAAACACCCGACGCTGAGCGCTGCCAAGGCTGAGGAAACGCGTGGCCAACGCCAGCAGTTTGCTCCGGGAAGTCATGCTCGGTTGCGACATCAGTTGCTTTCCTCCAGCTCATTCATTAACTCGTCCAGGGCATCGAGCCGGTCGAGTGTCAGGGTCTGCCCCTGCAAGGTGTCGATCAGCGCCGCCTGGGCGGCGACGGTGGTGGCTTCGAAGGCCTGGGCCAGCGGGATGCTCACCCCGAGGCGCTCGCGAATGCGCGACAGCAGCCGCGTCGCCAGCAACGAATGACCACCGAGTTCAAAGAAGTTGTCGTGACGACCGACCTGCTCAACCTTGAGCAGGCTCTGCCACAGCTCGGCGAGGACTTCCTCACGTTCGCCTTCGGGCGCTTCGAACACGCGTTCTTCCAGGCTCGGCGCCGGCAGGGCCTTGCGGTCGAGCTTGCCGTTGGCGTTGCGCGGCATCTGCGCCAGCACAACCACGTGCGCCGGCACCATGAACGCCGGTAGCGTCTGCGCCAGCGCGCTTTTCAGCACGTCGCTGGACAGCGCCTGCCGGGCCTCGGCGACCACATAGGCCACCAGTTGCGGGCCGTGGGCCGTCGGTAGCGCGCTGACCACGGCGTCGTGCACCGAGGGTTGTGCCAACAGTAGGTTTTCGATTTCGCCCAGCTCGATGCGCTGGCCGCGGATCTTCACCTGGAAGTCCGCACGGCCTACGTATTCCAGGGCGCCGTCAGCATTCCAGCGGGCCAGGTCGCCGCTGCGGTACAGCCGCGCACCGGTTTCGCCAAACGGATCGGGCAGGAAGCGCTCGGCGGTCAGCCCTGGCCGCGCGGCGTAGCCACGGCCGACACCGACACCGCCGATGTACAGCTCGCCCACCACACCAGGCGCGGCCAGTTGCAGGTTGGAATCCAGCACATACAGGCCGTTGTTGTCGGTGGGCCGCCCAATCGGCATGTTGGCGTTGAGCGCCGGCGCGGCGGTCAGGGTGTGCAGCGCGACATCGTCGGCGCACTCGGCGGGGCCGTAGGCGTTGACCAGCGGCACCTCGGGGTAGCGCGCAAACCAGCGCGCGGCAAGGTCGGTGGTCAGCGCTTCACCGGTCGGCAGCAGCCAGCGCAAAGCATCGAGCCGCTGGGGCGCGACCGCGAGCATGGCGTCGATCACCGCCGGCACGCATTCCAGTACGCTGACTTGGTTGGCCGCCACTTCTTCCAGCAGCCGTTGCGGGTCCTGCACCACGGCGTCCGGCAGAATCTCCACGCGCCCGCCGAACAGCGGCGCGGTGAGGAATTGCCACACGGAAATGTCAAACCCGGTGGCAGCGGTCTGGGCAATGACATCGCCCTCACCCAGCCGCAGATACGGCAGCTTGGACATCTGGTTGTTGAGCATGCCGCGCTGATTGACCATCACGCCTTTCGGCTCGCCGGTGGAACCGGAGGTGTAGATGACGTAGGCCAGTTGCTCGGCGGTGGCGTAGCGGCCCGGATTTTCGTCGGCGGACTCATCGGCGGCAGTCAGCAGCTCTTCAAGCACCAACACACGGGGTTTGCGTTCGGCCAGCGCAACGATCGCCTCGACCTGGGGCAGACACTCCCGCGGCGTCAGCAACACCGGCGCGGCGCTGCTCACCAGCATGCGCGCGCTGCGCCCGGCCGGGTGACGATCATCCAGCGCCAGATAGGCCGCACCGGCCTTGAACGCGCCGACGATCATGCTCAACAACGGCAGGCCGCGCGGTGCGAACAGCGCCACCACGTCGTCGCCCTGCACGCCCGCTGCAATCAGGCCGTGACCGATGCGGTTGGCCTGACGATTGAGTTCGCAGTAGCTCAGGCTCTGACCTTGGCAGCGCGCGACTTCCTGGGCCGGATGGGCCAGCACCCGCGCCTCGAAACGCTCCAGGTAGCTGATGTCGTACCAATGCTGTTGCACCGGGCCGAGCCCTTGGGCCAGCAACTGCTCACGCTCGTTGTGCTCAAGGATCTGCAACTGGCTCAGCGTCTGCTGCGGGTTGTCGATCAACTGGGTGAGCAGACGGCGGAAATGGCTGACCAGCGTGCCCATGTCGGCGTCGTTGAAGTGCCGGGTGTCGTAGGTCAGCTGCAGTTGCAGGGATTCACCCGGCAGCAGCACCACGGTCAACGGGTAGTTGGTGTGGGTGCGGTTGGCCAGCGGGTTGATGCGGTATTCGTTCACGGCCTGCTGCACCTCGGCGCCCAACGGAACGTTTTCAAAGACAAACAGGCTGTCGAACAGCGGCTGGCCGCGGGGGGTGTCGGCGAGCAGCTGAATGTCGGCCAGGGACAAATGTTCGTGCTGACGCATGTCGGCGTTCTGCCCCTGCAAGGCGTTGAGCAGCTCCAGCGCCGAGGCGCCGATGCCAGGCCGGCGGATGCGCAGCGGCAAAGTGTTGATGAACAGCCCAATCGCGCCTTCGATGCCTTCCAGCTCGGTCGGACGACCGGCCACGGTGACGCCGAACAGCACTTCGTCGCGGTCGGCATGGCGCATCAACAACAACGCCCACGCGGCCTGAACGAAGGTGTTGGCGGTCAGGCGGTGCTGGCGGGCTTGCTCGGCGAGTTTTGCGGTCTTATCGGTGCCCAGCGCCAGGGTCACGTCGCGCATCTGCGAGTCACCCTGAGGACTGTGGCGGTACGGCAGCGGCGTAACGTCGGTGAAGCCCGCCAATGCGTTGTGCCAGTAATCGCGGCTCACCGCTTCGTCCTGCTCGGCGAGCCAGGCGAGGAAGTCGCGGTACGGCCGCGCCGGCGGCAGGCTGACCTGACGCCCATCCAGAAACGCGCGGTAATGGGCGAAGAATTCGGTGAGCATCAGGCCCCGGCACCAGGCGTCGATCAAGGCGTGGTGGTGACTCTGGACGATGCGGAAATCCGCCTCGCCGAACTTGATCAGGCGCAGGCGCAGCAGCGGCGCCCGGGCGAAATCGAAGCCCTGCTCGCGCTCGCTTTTCAGCAGGTCATCCAGCTCGGCCTCGGCGGCGTCGCGGGACAGATGGCTGAGGTCGATCAGTTGCACCGGTGACGGCACGCGACGCATCACCACCTGACGCTGCACGCCGCTTTCCAGGCCGTGAAACGCCGTGCGCAACGCCGGGTGACGCTGCACCACTTGCTGCCAGGCGAATTTGAACGCCTCGAAATCCACGTTGGCCCCGACGTCGTACTGGTCCTGCATCAGGTAGATGCCGTTGCCCTGCTCCAACAGGCTGTGCAGCAAAATGCCCTGCTGCATCGGCGCCAGCGGCAGGATATCTTCGATCTCCCGCGCAGGGATGCCGAGGGCATCGAGTTGCGTTTGATTCAACGCCGCCAGCGGGAAATCCGAGGGCGTCAGGCCGGCATTGGTTTCATCGCTGCAATGGGCGATGAGCTGCAGCAACTGCGCTTCATACAGCGCCACCAGTTGCTCGATGCTCTCGCGGCTGAAGCGCTTACTGCTGAAGGTCCAGTCCAGTTGCAACTGGCCGTCGCGCACCTGACCGTCCACCGCCAGGGCATTGGCCAGCGGCCCTTGGGGGTCTCGTAGATTTTTCGGCGTGCGGCTCGACAGCGAGAACAGCGCGCCCTCGCTGTCGTCGAAACGGCCGAGGTAGTTGAAGGTCACGCCCTGGCCGATCAGCTCCGGCAAATCGGCCTTAGTGATGTACTTCAGCACGCCATAGCCGAGGCCTTTTTCCGGCACCGCGCGCACGGCTTCCTTCACCGACTTGAGGGTAGCGACCGCGCCATCCGCTGCGTCCAGCGCCAGCGGGTACAAGCTGGTGAACCAGCCGACGCTGCGGCTCAGGTCCAGGTTGCCAGTGGCATCCTCGCGGCCATGGCCTTCGAGGCTGATGACGTGGCGACGGCGACCGCTCCACTGCCACAGCGCCTGGGACAATGCCGCCAGCAGCAGGTCATCGATGCGTGTGCGATACGCCGCCGGGGCTTCGCTGAGCAGGCAACGTGTAGCGGCTGCGTCTAGGGTCAGGTGCAGGGTTTGGCTGTCGCCGACAAGGCTTTGCACCGAAGCATCGCCGGGCAGGATGGCATCGGCAGCGTTCAGCCCTTGCCAGTACGGCAGTTGTTGTTGCAGCTCAGGGCTGCGCGCCAGGGTGCTCAACGACTGCGACCAGGCCTGGAAGCTCGCGGTTTTGTCGGCCAATGCCACGCTCTTTCCAGCCGCCAGTTGGCTGTAAGCCAGCTGCAGATCTTCCAGCAACACCCGCCACGACACGCCGTCCACGGCCAGGTGATGGATCGCCAGCAGCAACCGCGCCTCGCCCGACGGCAGGCGCGCATTCACTACGCGCAACAGCGGACCGGTGTCGATGTTCAGGCTGCGCTGGGCTTCGTCGTTGAGCGAATCGAGATCGTCTTCGCGGCTTAGCTCACAGGTCCACAGCACCCGCTCGGCACTTTCGCTGTCACGGTAACGCTGCTGCCACTGGCCTGCATCGTTCTGATGAAAGCTCAGGCGCAGGCTGTCGTGGTGGGCCAGCACGGCCCCGAGGGCCTGTTGCAGCAGCGCGGTGTCCAGCGCCTGGGGCACGTCGAGCAGCAGCGACTGGTTCCAGTGCTGACGCTGGGCGATGGGCAGGCTGAAGAAGCGCGCCTGAATTGGCGTCAGGGCAAACTCGCGGGGTGCAACGGATGCCGAAACGGGCGCGGCAGCAGGCTTGGCTTCGGCCACCGTAGCGACTTGGGCGAGTTCGGCGATGGTCTGTTTTTCGAACAACTGCTTGGGCGTCAGGCGAATGCCCTGACGCCGCGCTCGGGCAATGATCTGCAGGCTGAGGATCGAGTCGCCGCCGAGGGTGAAGAAGTTGTCGTGACGGCCCACCGCCTCGACGTTCAACGCCGCTTGCCACAGTGCGGCGAGTGCGGCTTCGACCCCTTCACGGGGCGCTTCGAAATCGTCGGACGTTGTGGTTGGCGACGGCAGCGCGCTGGCGTCGAGTTTGCCGTTGGCGGTCAGCGGGAGGGCGTCGAGGGTCAGAATGTGGCTCGGGACCATGTAGTCCGGCAGGCTCTGGGCCAATTGCGTGCGCAGCGCCTCGCCGTCTACCGATGCGCCATTGATCACTAGTACATAGGCGATCAATTGGCCGCGATCGTCGACGCGCACATGGGCGTCACGCAGGCCGTCAAGCTGGCGCAGCCGCTGGGCGATTTCACCCAGGGCCACGCGGTAGCCGCGCACCTTGACCTGATCGTCGGCGCGACCCAGGAACTGAATTTGCCCGTTGGCCAGCAAGCGCGCACGGTCGCCGCTGCGGTAGAGCCGCGCGCCGCTGCCGCTCGGGTCCGGAATGAAGGCCGCAGCGGTCATGGCCGGACGCTGGTGATACCCGCGCGCCAGGCCCGGCCCGCCGATGTACAGCTCGCCAACGTCGCCCTGCACCACCGGTTGCAGCTGGTCGTTGAGAATCAGCGCCACGGCGTTAGGGAGCGGGCGGCCGACGGGCACGCTGTCGCCAGTCGACTCGCCAAAGGCCTCATTGCTCAGCACGCCCACGGTGGTTTCGGTCGGGCCGTAGTGGTTGATCACCCGGCAGCCGGGCTTCAGGCGTTTGACCTGCGCCACCAGCTCCCACGGCACCGTATCGCCGCCAAGGATCAGCGCGTGTTCGGGCAGCACATCGGCGGCGTTGGTCGCCTGCAACAGGCCGTTCAAATGGGTCGGCACGATCTTCAGCACGCCCACCTTGTGCTCGGCCATGTACACAGCGAAACGGTCGGCGTCGTTGGTGCGGTCGGGGCTGATCAGGTGCAGCGCACGCGCCGAGCACAGCGCGCCGAACAGCACGGTGTGGCCCAGGTCGGCGCCGACGGTGGAGACCATCGCCATGCTCGCTTCGGGCGCCAGATCAAGACGGGCGAGCAAGCCCTGCACGTAATCAGCCAGGGCGCCGTGACTGATGACCACCCCTTTCGGCGTGCCGCTGGTGCCGGAGGTGTAGATCAGGTACGCGGCCTTATCGGCGTGGAGCCGCAGGTTCCGCGCTTCAGCGGGCTGCGTACGCCACGCGGCATCGGCAGCCACGCTGATGAGGTCGCCATGGAAGTCGCCCGGTGCAGCCACATCGCTGATCAGCCAGTGCGTACCACTGTCGGCCAGGACAAACGCCTGACGTTCGGCGGGCCATTTCGGGTCCATTGGCACAAACGCCGCGCCGCACTTGAGCACCGCCAGCAGGCCGACGACGAACTCCAGGGAGCGCTCCAGCAGGATGCCGACGCGGCTTTCCACGCCCACACCGGCCTGACGCAGGTGCTGCGCCAGTTGATTTGCCTGGGCATCGACCTCGGCAAAGCGGGCGCTGCGCAGTTCGTCTTGCAGTGCCAGACGATTCGGTTGTGCGCTGACACTGGCATTCCACAGGCTCAGCACATCGGTGGCCGGGAACGCCACGGTTTCGGCTGCGATGGATGAACGCTCGGCGCCGATTTGCAGATCAGCCAGACGCACCTGAGGTTGCGCCACCACTTGCGCGCAGATGCGCAGCAGGTCAGCGGCAAGACCCGCGATACGCGCCTCATCGAACAGGTCGCAGGCATAGGTGAACACCGCCTGAATGCCGTCGGCGGCGTCGGTGATGTCCAGCCCCAAATCGAAATGCGCCGAGTAGTCGTCGAGCTGGTTGACGTCCATGCGCACGCCGGCCATTTCAACGTTCTGCGGCAGCGGGAATTGCTGGGTGAATTTCACCTGGCACAGCGGGTTGTGGCTGAGGTTGCGCGACACGCCGAGGGCTTCGACCAGTTGCTCGAACGGCAGGTCCTGATGGTGTTGCGCGCCCAGCGCGGTGTGGCGAACCGCCTCGATCAGCGTGCTGAACGACTGTTGCGGCGACACTTCGCTGCGCAGCACCAAGGTGTTGACGAACAGGCCGATCAACCCTTCGGATTCAGTGCAGGTCCGCCCCGCCACCGGCACGCCGACGCGCAGGTCGGTCTGGCTGCTGTAACGCTGCAACAGGGTTTTATAGGCGGCGAGCATGACCATGAACAGGGTCGCGCCGTGGCCGCTGGCGAGGTCGCGCAGACTTTGGCTCAGGTCGCGGTCGAAGGCGATGGCGTAACGGGCGCCGCGATGGCTTTGTTGCGCCGGACGCGGGCGATCGGCCGGCAAGTTCAGAACGGTCTGGGCATCACCCAATCGCTCACGCCAGTACGCCAGTTGGCGCAGGCCTTCCCCACCGGCCAGACGCGCGCGCTGCCAGGCGGCGAAGTCGGCGTATTGAATCGGCAGTGGCGGCAACGCCGGTTGTGCCCCCTGCGCATGGACGCTGTACAGCGCAGCGAATTCCTTGAGCATGACCTGCACCGACCAGCCGTCGGCAATGATGTGGTGCAGGACCAGCACCAGTTGCTGCCGATCCGCTGCCAACCGCACATTGAGCACGCGCCACAGCGGGCCGTTCTGCAAGTCCATCGGCTGCTCGACCGCTGTTCTGGCCAAATCGCTCAAGGCTGCTGCCGGGTCGGTGTCCTCGCTCAGGTAATGGCGTTCGATCAGGACGGGGGCCGGCGCGTGAATGCGCTGCACCAGCTTTTCGTTGGCGTCGATGGCGAAGGTGGTGCGCAGGCTTTCATGGCGGGCGGCCAGGTCGTCAAGGCTGCGTTGCAAGGCGGCGTCGTCCAGCGCGCCGTTGAGACTCAGCTGTCCGCACAGGTGATAGCCGCTGCTGTCCGGCTCCAGTTGCGCGAGGAACCACAGGCGCTGCTGGGCGAATGATTGTTCGGGGTCGCTGTCGCGGGAAATACGCGGCACGCCCGCAGAGGCTTCGGCACTGCGGCCGTGGGTGGAGACGTGCGCGGCGACGTGGGCGTTGAAGGCGCCGAGGGTCGGGTGTTCGAACAGCTGCGCGGGTTCAAGTTTCAGGCCCAGCTCGCTGTTCAGGCGCGACAGCACTTGCACTACGCCGACCGAATCACCGCCACGGGCGAAGAAGTGATCGGCGGCATTCAGGTCACTTTTGCCGAGGACCTCCTGCCAAGCCGCCACAACTTCCGGGAGCAACGGCGATGCATCAACGGGAACGGACGCGCTGTCAGCATCGAGCAAGCGCCCGTCCTGCCAGATCGCAAAGCTGTCGAGGCTGCCGTTCTGCCAGCCGCTGCGGCAGGCGGAACGCTGCAATTTGCCGCTGGTGGTGCGCGGCAGTGCGCCCGGCTCTAAAAGCACGATGACTTTCGGCGCCACCAGAAACAGTTCGGACACGGCGTCGCGCACCGCGTTGCAGATCATCGGCGGCTTCATCAGGCGGCGCACGTTGCGGCTGATTTCCAGCGCAAGACCGACGCCTTCGACGCCCTGTTCGTCCGTCACCGGGAAGGCGGCGATGCGCCCGCGACGCAGCAGCTCGACGCTTTTCTCCAGCGCCTGCTCGATGTCCTGGGGGTACAGGTTCTGGCCGTTGAGGATGATCAAATCCTTCAAGCGACCGGTGATGAACAGCTCGTTGTCGCTGGCAATGCCCAGGTCGCCGCTGCGCAACCAGCGCTTGCCGTCTTCCTCGACGAAGGTCTGCGCGGTGGCTTCGGCGTTCTGCCAATAGCCCTGGGCGACGCTCGGTCCGGCAATCCAGATCTCGCCGACGTGGCCGGACGCGAGTGGCTGCAGCGTGGCCGGATCGACAATGCGCAGGTCGTGATCGGGCCGGCACCAGCCGCATCCTGGCAGACGGCTGCTGGAATTCTGATTAGCGAAAACCGCCTCGGCGGCGTCCCCGGCGGCCAGTTGGCTGCCGTCGAAATGCTTGATGCCGAACGGCCTGTCGCGCTCGGCGGCGCTCACATACAGGGTGGCTTCGGCCAAACCGTAGCTCGGCGTCAGGGCGCGACGGTTGAAACCGGCCGGCGCAAAATGCTCGCTGAAGGCGTCCAGGGTGGCGATGCGGATCGGCTCGGAGCCGGAAAACGCCAGGCTCCAGTTGTCCAGCACAAGGCCCTTCACGGCGCTGGGCTTGATGCGCTCGACGCACAGGCGATAGGCGAAATCCGGCCCGCCGGAAAAGGTCCCGCCGTACTGACTCATCGCTTCCAGCCAGCGCGCCGGGCGGCCGAGGAAATAGTTCGGCGACATCAGCGTCAGCGTACCGCCGTAATACAGCGGCAACAGCAGGCCGCACATCAGGCCCATGTCGTGGTACAGCGGCAGCCAACTGACCCAGCTCTCCAGCCCTGAATCGGAGACGAAGTGCCGGGCCATGGCGATTTCGTTGGCCATGAGGTTGTCGTGGGAGACCATCACGCCTTTCGGTGCGCTGGTGGAGCCCGACGTGTATTGCAGGAAAGCCAGCGACGCGGTGTCGATCAGTGGCGCCTGAAACCCTGTGTGGCCGCCGGTGATCTCCTCGACTGCCGCGAAACGCCCGCCAGCGGGCATAAAGGGCTGCAACAGGTGTTGGAATTTATCCAGATCCTCCCTGCGCCCGAGCACCATCTGCGGCGCGGCGTCGTGGAGGATGCCGGTCAGCCGGTCCAAGTGGGTCTGCCGGTTGTACTCGGGGGCGAAGGCCGGCACGGCGATGACCCGGGCGTACAAACAGCCGAGGAACGCCGCCGCGTAATCGGCGCCGGTCGGCAGGATCAGCACGCAACGCTCGCCGCCCTGCACGCCGAGGTGCTGCAGCAGGCAGGCGGCAATCGAACGCGCTCGTGCATCCAGCTGGGCGTAGGTGGTCAGCAGCGGCGGCTGGTCCTCGTGGACGATGTGTCGAAGGGCAATCCGGTCCGGCTGGGTCTGCGCATAAAAGCCCACCAGTTCGGGAAAATGCGCGGCCTGATCTCGTATGGATTTCATTCTTTCACCTGTTTGTATCGGCAAGGCTCAACCCGCAGGCCGCGCGAAGGCGGCCCACAACGTTGTGAGAAAAGAGTGGGTGGCCGCTGACGACCACCGCTGTGACGGGCTTTGTTTGTTGCCCGGACCTAGCGCGCCAGCTTGAGTGCCACGCGCGGCTCGGCCTGGGCCTGCAACGACCCATGGGCAGCGCGCGCCGAACACGGTTGCGCCTGATCGCCGAAGATCGATTCGACGACTTCCTGGGAGCGGATCGCCAGCACTGACAAGAGGGTGTCGCTCAAACCGTGGCTGTCTTCGCAGCAACCCTGCAGGAAGATCCCCGCTTCGCTGCCGGGGGTCAGGGGCAAGCGATAGTGCCGGTCGACGTTGGCGCCCTCGATGTATTGCTGAATGCCCGAGAGCAGTTCCAGGTGGTAGTCGCGGCGGTAACCGGTGGCGAGCACGACGACGTCAAAGGTCTCACTGCTCATCTGGTCATGGGGCGCATCGCGCAGGAACAGCTCGATGCCATCGCTGGCCACTTCGGCGTGGACCACTTCGCGGTTGGTGAGCATGCGATGACGCTCTTCGCCGCGCACTTTCTGCTGGTACATGCGCTGGAAGATGGTCTCGATCAGGTCGGTGTCGACCACCGAATAGTTGGTGTTGCGGAACTCGTCGAACAGCGCGACGCGACGTTCCTGGCTGTGGTTGAAGATGGTGTCGGTGAACGACGGGTTGAAGATCTGATTGACGAAGGGGCTGTCATCGGAGGGCTTCAGCGCGCTGCCGCGGATCACCAGGGTGGCCTCGACGTTGTCGAAACGCGAGGCCAGGTCTTCGAAGATTTCCGCCGCGCTCTGACCGCCACCAACCACCGCCACCCGCACCGGACCAGGGCGATTGGCGAGCAGTTTTTCGATGCCGCCGCGATAGCCGGCAGAGTGCAGCACGCGAGGATCTTCAAGACCGTCGAAGGCCGCTGGCGACTGGGGAATGCCGCCGATGCCGAACACCAGATTGCGCGCGCGACGGCGGGAGATTTCACCGTTCGCATCGCGGGACAGCACGTCCATGGCGACGAAACGGCCGTCTTCGAAATGCGGCTCCACCGACATCACTTCGGCGCCGTAATGGGCCTGTTCGTTGAAGTGGGACGCGGCCCAGGTCAGGTAATCGGTGTACTCCTCGCGGGTCGGAAAGAAGGTCTTCAGGTTGATGAAGTCCTGCAGGCGGCCGCGCTCGTTGAGGTAGTTGACGAAGGTGAAACGACTGGCCGGATTGCGCAGGGTCACCAGGTCCTTGAGGAAGGAAATCTGCATGGTGGAACCGTCGATCAGCATGCCTTCGTGCCAGTTGAACGCCGGCTTTTTCTCGAGGAAACACACGTGGGGCGCCAGACCGCTGCGCTGGGCATGCTCCTGGGTGGCAATGGCCAAAGCCAGGTTCGACGGGCCGAAACCGATGCCGATGAAGTCGTAGACGAGTTCCATGCTTCCCTCTCGTAAGGCGCGATGGGCGATCGACTCCGGCAAGCCGGGCGACACAGTCGCCGGCGCCGGATGGCCGTTCACGCGCATCAAAAATGTTTAAGACTGATTCTCATTAACATGACGACTGAGGCTGACGGCTGTTTAGTCCCGGTCGCCGAAAATTCTTACAACGCCTCGGCTGTCTTCATCTGGTAAGCGGCACCGATCTCTTCCACCGCGTCGCGGCTGGCGTTTTCGCGGCGATCACCCTGCAGTTCGCTGAGCTGGCCCGACTCCATCTTCACCAGGCGGTCGGCGAGGTCGAAATACTGGTCGTCGTGGCTGATGGCAAACACCGTGACGCCGGCCTTTTTGAACATCGGCAGCAGCTCGCGGTAGAAGAAGCGGCGGAACAACGGGTCCTGATCGGCCGCCCATTCGTCGAGCAGAAGGATGTCGCGCTTCTCCAGCAGCGCCAGCATCAGCGCCAGGCGCTTGCGCTGCCCCTGGGAAAAACGCGTGTCGAGCAGGTGCCCGTCGGCGAGCTGCACCTTGTGCTTCATGTGCAGCTTTTCCAGCCAGTGCTCGACGTCAGCGACATCGGCGTTCTGCCCATCGGGCCCGAGCAATTGAGCGAACAGGTGGAAGTCGGTGAACACACTGGCGAACAGCTGACGGTAGGCCAGCCAGTCGTCCGAGCCGATGACCTGGCCGTCGATCAGGATCGCCCCCGCCGACGGTCGATACAGGCCACTGAGCAAGCGCGCCAGGCTGGATTTTCCGCTGCCGTTGCCGCCCATGAGGAACACAGTTTCGCCACGGCGCAGGGTCAGGTTGACCGGGCCGACATCGAAGCCGGGCTCGTCGCCCTGGGGCGCGTAGTGGTATTCGACGTCACGCAGTTCGAGGGTCTGCCAGTGACCGGCGATGTGGCTCGGGGCAACGTCGAAGCTTTCGTGGTGTTCGGCCAGCGCCAAGGACTCGACTTTATCCAGCGCCACGCGCCCGGAGATCTGCGCCGGAATCGCTGCCACCGCCAGCACCAGCGGCGTGCGCATGAACAGCACGGTCAGCGCGTAGGTCGCGGCTACTTCGGTCGGCGCCCAGCCCAGGCCGTTGGCCAGGTAAAACGCCAGGCCGATGGTGCCCAGGACCATGATGTTGGCCCAGTTGCTCGCCAGGCCGTGATACCGGTCAGCCAGGGTGAAATGCTCGCGGTAGCGCTGGGCGGCGACGTCGAAGGTTTCTTCGTACAGGCGGCGCGCGCGGTCGCGGTTGAGGGTCAGCTCCTTGCGCCCGTCGATCACGCTTTGGTAGCTCTGATAGAGCTTGTCTTCGGACTCACGCAGCGCGCGGATGTGGGCGTTGAGCTTGCCCACCAGCAACCAGCCCACGCCCAACGTGAACGCCATCCAGCACAGCGTGGTGATGAACAGCGACGGCGACAGCCAGGCCAGGTAACTGAACGACGCGACGCTGAGCACTGAGCCGTAGATCAGGTCCGGCAGTTGCACGAAGGCCATGGTCACCGCGCGAATGTCGCTGGACAGGCTGGCGAAGATCTTCGCCCCGCCGATGGATTCGATGCGCTCGATGTTGGTGTCCAGCAGGCGCTTGACCATCACCCGGCGCAGGCCATAGACGAACCGGTGACCCAGCGCGGTCAGCGACAACGACGCCCCGGACGCCAGCGCCAGCAGCACGGCGAGCATCAGGCCGAATTGCCACAGCGCGGTGCCGAGGCCTTCGTGACTGCTGATCATGCGTTGGTTGACGAAGGCAATCACGCCGACGCTCAACAGCCCGCTGCTGACGCTCAGCAGCAGCACCAATGCAAGCGGCCAGCGGTATTGCTGGAAGACCAGACGAATTAATTTCATGGATGACTCCGGGCAGTGAAAACGGGGGACATGACGCGACGATGCCTAGAGCTCGCCGAGCCGCGCACGGCAGTGAGACAGGGTGTCGCGCAGGAGGAAATTGACCATGGTTGGCGAGGTGCCGATGACCTTGGCCACGTCGCGCTGGGTGTAGCCCTGGATCTGGCTGAGGTCGAAGACGATGCGCATGCGCTTGGGCAGTTCGTTGAGCGCGCCGACCAGTTGACCGAGGGACTCGCGACCGGCCAGCACGCGCTCCGGGGACACCTCGAAACGGATCTGCTCTTGCTGCTCGGCTTCGGCGCCGTGGTTGCGTTCGAGACGCTGGCGACGAAGGCGGTCGATGGACAGATTGCGCACGACGCGGAACATGTAGCGCGCCGGTTCCGTGGAGGCCAGGTCGCTTTCGAGCATCTTCACGAAAGCGTCCTGGACCACGTCTTCGGCCCGGGCGCGACAGCCGAGGAATTTGGCCGCCAGGCGCAGCAGCGCTTCGCGGTGGGTGTTGTAGGTGCCCATCAGCGCCTCGAGGCGCGGGTCTCTCGCGCCACGGGTGGCGCCAACACACGGTGAGCCGAGCCGTGTGGGCTGGCTCATTGCAGGGCGAAAATCCATCTTGTTCGACATCCCTGGTAACAAAGGAACGCGAAGGATAACGCAAACGATTCTCATTGCAACGTAAGAAAGTTTACTGATTCGTGAAACTTTATCGTCTTACCCTGAGTCGTTTTGGCCTCACAGTTCTCATTTCATCAGGCGCAGCTCCAGGTATTGCAGGAGCATGATGGTCTTGCCGTCATTGATTTCGCCGCTTTCCACCATGGCGATGGCGCGCTCGAAATCCAGCTCCAGCACCTCGATGTCCTCGCCCTCCTCTTCCAGCCCGCCGCCGTCGCTGACTCGATCGCCGGGTTGGTATTCACCGATGAAAAAGTGAATGCGCTCGGTCACCGATCCCGGGCTCATGAAGGCGTCGAATATCTTCTTCACCGAGCGCACGACGTAGCCGGTTTCTTCCTCGGCTTCAAGGCGAATGCGCTCTTCAGGACTGGCGTTGTCCAGCAATCCTGCTGCGGCTTCGATCAAGTAGCCGTCGTGGCCGTTGACGAAGGCCGGCATGCGAAATTGGCGGGTCAGCACCACGGTGCGGCGTTCGAGGTTGTACAACAGAATCGTCGCGCCGTTGCCCCGGTCGTAGACCTCGCGGGTCTGGGACTGCCAACTGCCGTCACGGCGTTGCAGCTCGTAGCTGTATTTCTTGAGCACGTACCAGTTGTCGGAGAGGAGGTGTTCGTCGGTGATGCGGATGAAATTGGAGGGCATGACAGTCCTTGATAAATGCGTTTTCTGATATCGATTGCCAACGGTGATCCCGCTGATTCAACGCGATCATCCCGTACAAGTCAGCCCGCTGGCGAACCCGTTGTGCCAGGCGATGCGGTGGTGAATGGCCAATCGCGTTCGCCAGCAAGCCGGCTCCAACAGATTTGTGCTCGGCGGAGCTCTATCGTCCGCCGTGAAAACGGCGATCAAACTGGCCGTTTCCCGAGGGTAAGCCTGCGATCAGTAGTCGCGCCGCATCGCTTTTTGTGGGACCGGCTTTAGCCGGGAAGAGGCCAGTGTGAGGACCCTCATATTGGCGGTGTCACACCCGACGCCTTCCCGGCTAAAGCCGGTCCCACTAATAGGCGTTGCATACCCTGCAGGAGCGCGCTTGCCCGCGAAAGCGTCGGATCAGGCAACGCCGTGGCAAAGGGTCAAACATGCTCGCGCCGCACAAAAAACCCGAACTATTGTTTCCATCGATTGCCAACATACGCACGAACGCCGTTCTGTTTGCCCGTGCAAATCCGGATGATGGCGGCACTGATTAACCAGACAAGGATTTGCCCGCAATGTCCATCAACATGACCATTCTGTTGACCCTTATCGTTTCGTTCTCTATTGCTCTGGCCGGCGTGGTACATATCTGACGCTGTCGGCCCACGTGCCATAAGCGACAAAGCCCGACCGGCGCGCCAGATCGGGCAGTTGTTCGTCAGTTGTCACTCATGAAATTCAGGCGCCGTTTCCTTGCTGCCGACAAAGAAACTGTCGGCGACGATGCGCAGCGGTTGCAGGTCCAGGTCGCTTTTGCCCGCGTCGATCAATCGCGCGAAGTGCCCGTACATGGCCGGGTACTCGCCCTCCTCCGAAACGGTCTGCGCCACGCCGTCGATGCTGACCTGCGCGCCGCCCGCGTCCAGACGCATCGCGCCTTCGTCGCAGTGCAGCTCGATGCTCCACTGCTCGTTGACGCTGTGGTCGAAATCCAGCTCGGCAATCACTTGCACGTCCTCACCGGAACGCATCTGCAACGACGCTGCAATCGGCGACTGGCAATTGCTCGGCACGCTCAGGTTCGCCGATTCGACGAACAGCGCGCGGGGCAGCAGTTCGGTGACGATCGACAACGCATTGATGCCCGGATCGAACACGCCCAGCCCGCCTGCCTGCCAGATCCACGCCTGGCCCGGGTGCCATTTGCGCACCTGCTCTTTCCAGTCGATCCGCACCTGCTTGAGGGTCTTGCCCTCAAGCCACTGCACCGCGTTGCGCACGCCAGGGGCGAAGCGTGAATGCCAGGCGAACAGCCCGCTGACGCCCGCTGCATTGACTTCATCAATCAGAGAGAGCGCTTCGCCCAGGGTCGAGCACGGCGGCTTTTCCACCAGCACGTGTTTGCCAGCCTTCAGCGCCTCTTCAACCAGCGCAAAACGCCCCTGGGGCGGCGTGCAAAAGGCGATGGCGTCCACCGCCGGGCCGCCCGCCAGCAACTCTGCCAGCGAGCTGAAATTGGGCACGCCCGGACAGTGCTGACCCAGCGTCGCCACGGCCACCAGTTCAAAGCGGTCACTGGCGTGGATCGCCGGCACGTGCTGGTCCTGGGCGATCTTGCCGTAACCCACCAGCCCTAAACGAATCGGATGCATCGATGACTCCTGTGATGTTGTCGTTGTTATGACAGACGCGCCCACAACGGGGCGCCCTAAAGCAAATCAATGAATCGGTGCCGCATCCCCCTGCTGATATTCGCGAGGGGTGCAGCCGAACTCCCGGCGAAACACCGTGTGCAGGTATTGCGCGGACTTGAAGCCGCAGTTTTGCGCGATGTCGGCGATGGCCGAATCACCGTGTTTCAGCCCCGAAGCGGCGGCGGTCAGTTTGAAGCTCAAAATCTCGTCATGCACGCTGCAGCCGCGTTCCTTGCGAAAGTGCGATTCCAGCGAAGAGCGGGAAATGCCGACGTAGCCCGCAACCTGGGCGGTCTTGATGCCCTGGCAGGCGTACTGGCGAATGAAGTGCAGCGCCTGCATGACGTACGGATTGCCCAGTGGCTGATGCAGGCTGGAAGCCTGAACGTTGATGGCCTCGGGCGGCACCAGAATCTGGTGGGCGGTCGAGGGCATACCGTGCAGCATCTGATGCAGCAACTGCGCCGCCGTGCGGCCCATCAGTTGAGTCCCCTGGGTCACCGAACTGAGCGGCACTCGCGTCAAGGTGCGGGTCAGCGGGTCATTGTCGATGCCGATCAGCGCCACCTGCTCGGGCACCGCAATGCCCGCGGTCAGGCACGCCTGCAGCAACTGCCGCGCGCGGGCGTCACTGACGGCGATGATGCCGATGGGTTTGGGCAGGCTTTGCAGCCAGGTGATCTGCTGTTCGACGGCGCTGTCCCACAACGGCGCGCTGGTGCTCAGGCCGCGATAGACCTCGCCGTGCAAACCGTCGCGCTGCAACAGCCGGCGAAAGGCTTTTTCACGCTCCTGGGCCCAGCGATTGCTCTGGGCTTCCGGCAGGCTGAAACAGGCGAAGCGCGTCAGGCCAGCCTCGATCAGGTGTTCGTAGGCCAGCTTGATCAGAGCAAAGTTGTCGGTCGCGACGTAGGGAATGTGCTTCGGATAGGCCCGTTCGTCCTCGTAGGAACCGCCCACGGCCACCACCGGCAAAGTGCTGCCGGCCAGCGCTTCGCCGATCAGCGGATCGTCGAAGTCGGCAATGATGCCGTCGCCCTGCCAGCGCTCGATGCCTTTCAGGCGGCAGAGAAAGTCCTCTTCCAGAAACAGTTCCCAGGAGGCACGGGTGCTGCTCAGGTAATTGCCGATGCCGGTGATGATGCCGCGGTCATAGATCTTGCCGCCGTTGAACAACAGCGCGATGCGGTGAGCGGGCGGGACGGTTTTCATTATTGTTCCCCGGGCCTGTGAAGCGAGTCGGCACAGACTAGGCCTGCGCCGGGGGAATCTCAATACTCAAAATCGAACACCGGGTTGGTGATTTTCGCAATCGGCGCCGACGGGGCCGTTGCTAGTATCGGGAGCAGCCAAGAACAAAAACACGAAGAACGCCGCCGATAAAACAATAAGGAAACCCCGATGCCCTGCTTCCCCGATGTGGACACCATTCGCTACGAAGGCCCCGGCAGCGAGTCGCCCCTCGCCTTCCGCCATTACGACGCCAACAAGATCATCCTCGGCAAGCCCATGCGCGAGCACCTGCGCATGGCCGCGTGCTACTGGCACACCTTCGTCTGGCCGGGCGCCGACATGTTCGGCGTCGGCACCTTCAAGCGGCCATGGGTCAAACCGGGGGATGCCATGGAGCTGGCGCGTTTGAAAGCCGATGCAGCGTTCGAATTCTTCTCCAAGCTGGGCATCGACTACTACAGCTTCCACGACACCGACGTCGCCCCCGAAGGCGCGAGCCTCAAGGAGTACAGCCACAACTTCGCGCAGATGGTCGACGAACTCGAACGCCATCAGGAACAGAGCGGCATTCAGCTGCTGTGGGGCACCGCCAACTGCTTCAGCAACCCGCGCTTCGCCGCCGGCGCTGCCAGCAACCCCGATCCGGAAGTGTTCGCCTTCGCGGCCGCTCAGGTGTTCAGCGCGATGAACGCGACCCATCGACTCAAGGGCTCGAACTACGTGCTGTGGGGCGGTCGCGAAGGTTACGAGACGCTACTCAACACCGACCTCAAGCGCGAACGCGAGCAACTGGGCCGCTTCATGCGAATGGTGGTCGAGCACAAACACAAGATCGGTTTTACCGGCGACCTGCTGATCGAGCCCAAACCCCAGGAGCCGACCAAGCACCAGTACGATTACGACACGGCGACGGTGTTCGGCTTTCTGCAACAGTTCGGGCTGGAGAAAGAGATCAAGGTCAATATCGAGGCCAACCACGCCACCCTCGCCGGCCACAGTTTTCACCATGAGATCGCCACCGCAGCGTCCCTTGGCATCTTCGGCAGCATCGACGCCAATCGGGGTGATCCGCAGAACGGCTGGGACACCGACCAGTTTCCCAACAGCGTCGAAGAGCTGACCCTGGCCACCTACGAGATCCTCAAGGCCGGTGGCTTCAAGAACGGCGGCTACAATTTCGATTCGAAAGTGCGTCGGCAGAGCCTGGACGAAATCGACCTGTTCTACGGCCATGTCGCGGCCATGGACGTCCTCGCGCTGTCGCTGGAACGGGCGGCGGCGATGATTCAGGACGATAAGCTGCAGGCGTTCAAGGACCAGCGCTATGCCGGCTGGGACCAACCGTTCGGGCGCGCCGTGCTGTCAGGGGATTTCAGCCTGGATGCCTTGGCGCAACACGCGCTGGACAACGAACTCAACCCCCAGGCCGTGAGCGGTCGCCAGGAAATGCTCGAAGGCGTGGTCAACCGGTTTATCTATCCCTGACACCCGAAGGCGCTGTGCACGGGTGCATCTATCCCTGACACGACGCGCGCTCAACGGTAGGAGCCGGCTTGCTGGCGAACGCGGTGGGTCAGCTGTGAAGAGGTCGATTGAACTGACGCGTTCGCCAGCAAGCCGGCTCCTACGGTTCTTCGGCGTGCCAATGAAGCGGCGCTGCCCTCACGAATGGTTCCCGGCTAAAGCCGGTCCTACTAACGTCAACCGGTCCTACTAAGTCAGCAGGTCCTACTACGCAAAGAGGCTGGTTACATTCTCACGACAATTCCCCGCTCGCGGTGCGCGGCCAGTCTCTACAGTTCCACCGGTACATGCTCGAAAAGTGTCTTTAAACAAAAATAACAGGACGCAACCCAATGAAGAGTTTCAAGACCACCCTGCTCGCCAGTGCCCTGGCCCTGCTCAGCCTGCCCGTCATGGCCGATTCGGCCCATCCGAAAATCGGCTTCTCCATCGACGACCTGCGCCTTGAACGCTGGTCCCGGGACCGTGACTACTTCGTCGCAGCGGCAGAAAAAATGGACGCCAAGGTGTACGTCCAGTCCGCTGACGCCAACGAGCAGAAGCAGATCTCCCAGATCGAAAACCTCATCTCCCGCGGCGTTGATGTCATCGTCATCGTGCCGTTCAACGCCACGGTGCTGACCAACGCTGTCGCCGAAGCCAAGAAGGCCGGCATCAAGGTGGTGTCCTACGACCGGCTGATCCTCAACGCCGACATCGACGCCTACATCTCCTTCGATAACGAGAAAGTCGGCGAAATGCAGGCGGCCGGTGTGCTCAAGGCCGCGCCCAAAGGCAATTACTTCTTGCTCGGCGGCGCGCCCACCGACAACAACGCCAAGGTCCTGCGCGAAGGCCAGATGAAAGTGCTGCAGCCGGCCATCGACAAGGGCGACATCAAGATTGTCGGCCAGCAGTGGGTCAAGGAATGGAACCCGACCGAAGCCCTGAGCATTGTCGAAAACGCCCTGACCAAAAACAGCAACAAGATCGACGGCATCGTCGCCTCCAACGACGCCACCGCGGGCGGCGCCATTCAAGCCCTCGCCGCGCAAAAGCTGGCCGGCAAAGTGCCGATCTCCGGGCAAGACGCCGACCTGGCAGCGGTCAAGCGCGTGATCGACGGCACGCAAACCATGACCGTCTACAAACCGCTGAAACTGATTGCCTCGGAAGCGGCGAAACTGTCGGTGCAACTGGCGCGCAACGAAAAGCCTACGTTCAGCTCGCAGTACGACAACGGCGCCAAGAAGGTCGACACCATCCTCCTGACCCCGACGCCGCTGACCAAGGACAACATCGATTTGCTGGAGAAGGACGGGTTCTATACCAAGGATCAGATCGCCGGGAAGTGATCACCCTTCACCGATACCTGTAGGTGCGTGGCTTGTCCCGCGAGCGGCGGGAACCCGTCGTAAAACCTGACACTGTGGTTTGCCTGACACAACGCGTCTGCTGAATTTACGACGGCTTCGCAGCCGGTCGCGGGACAAGCCTCGCTCCTGCACGAGAACTCCGGCCTGTACTGGAATACCGCGCAATGTCCGATTACCTGCTGCAAATGAACGGCATCGTCAAATCCTTCGGCGGTGTCAAGGCACTCAACGGCATCGACATCAAGGTAAGGGCCGGCGAATGCGTCGGCCTGTGCGGCGAGAACGGCGCCGGCAAATCGACGCTGATGAAAGTCCTCTCGGCGGTCTATCCCCACGGCACCTGGGAGGGTGAAATCCTCTGGGACGGCCAGCCGCTGAAGGCGCAATCCATCAGCGAAACCGAGGCCGCCGGGATCGTCATCATTCACCAGGAACTCACCCTCGTCCCCGACCTGTCGGTGGCGGAAAACATCTTCATGGGCCACGAACTGACCCTGCCGGGCGGGCGCATGAATTACCCGGCAATGATCCACCGCGCCGAAGCCCTGATGCGCGAACTGAAAGTGCCGGACATGAACGTTGCCCTGCCGGTTTCGCAGTACGGCGGCGGTTATCAGCAACTGGTGGAAATCGCCAAGGCGTTGAACAAACAGGCGCGCCTGCTGATCCTCGACGAACCCTCGTCGGCCCTGACCCGCTCGGAAATCGAAGTCCTGCTCGACATCATTCGCGAGCTCAAAGCCAAGGGGGTCGCCTGCGTCTACATCTCCCACAAGCTCGATGAAGTCGCCGCCGTCTGCGACACCATCTCGGTGATCCGCGACGGCAAGCACATTGCAACCACAGCCATGGCCGACATGGACATTCCCAGGATCATCACGCAAATGGTCGGCCGCGAGATGAGCAACCTCTACCCCACCGAACCGCATACCGTCGGCGAGGTCATTTTCGAGGCGCGCAATGTCACCTGCTACGACGTCGACAACCCGAAACGCAAGCGCGTGGACGACATCTCGTTCGTGCTCAGGCGTGGGGAAATCCTCGGCATCGCCGGGCTGGTCGGGGCCGGGCGCACCGAACTGGTCTCGGCGCTGTTCGGCGCCTATCCGGGCCGTTACACCGGCGAAGTGTGGCTGGACGGCAAAACCATCGATACGCGCACGCCGCTCAAATCAATCCGCGCGGGGCTGTGCATGGTTCCCGAGGACCGCAAGCGTCAGGGCATCATTCCCGACTTGGGCGTGGGCCAGAACATCACCCTCGCCGTGCTCGACAGCTTCGCCCACCTGACCCGCATCGACGCCGAAGCCGAGCTGGGCAGCATCGACAAGGAAATCGCGCGCATGCACTTGAAGACCGCGAGCCCGTTCCTGCCGATCACCAGCCTCTCCGGCGGCAATCAGCAAAAAGCCGTGCTGGGGAAGATGCTGCTGACGAAGCCGCGGGTGCTGATTCTCGACGAGCCCACCCGTGGCGTGGACGTTGGCGCCAAATACGAAATCTACAAACTGATGGGCGCGCTGGCGGCCAGCGGCGTATCGATCATCATGGTGTCGTCGGAGCTGGCCGAGGTGCTCGGCGTCTCGGATCGGGTGCTGGTGATCGGCGAAGGCCAGCTGCGCGGGGACTTCATCAACGAAGGTCTGACCCAGGAACAGGTGCTCGCGGCCGCACTCAGCCAATCCGGCGACACCGCGTACAACAAAAACAATAGCAACCGGCCAGGTGCTGTGGGAGACGCGCGTCAATGAATCAACTCAAGCAACTGTTCACCCGCTACAAAATGCTCGCGCTGGTGATCGCCATCGCGGTGATCTGGCTGTTCTTCAGTTGGGAAACCGACGGAGGTTTTCTGACGCCGCGCAACCTGTCGAACCTGCTACGGCAGATGTCGATCACCGGGATTCTGGCCTGCGGCATGGTGCTGGTGATCATCAGCGGCGAAATCGATCTGTCGGTGGGATCACTGCTTGGACTGCTCGGCGGCGTGGCGGCGATTCTCGACGTGGTCTACCACCTGCCGCTGCCGCTGAACCTGTGCATTGTCGCCGGCTGCGGGCTTTTGATTGGTCTGGCCAACGGCTGCATGACCGCGTACCTGCGCATCCCCTCGTTCATCGTCGGCCTGGGCGGCATGCTGGCGTTTCGCGGGATTCTGCTGGGGATCACCGGCGGCACCACCATCGCGCCGGTGTCCCCGGAACTGGTCTACATCGGCCAGGGTTACCTGCCGCCGCTGGTGGGGATCGTGCTCGGCGTGCTGCTCTTCGCGCTGACACTGTTCCTGACCTGGCGCCAGCGCAGCAACCGCGCGTTGCACGGGCTGGCCGCGCATTCGCTGGCCCGGGATGGGGTGCGGGTCGTGGCCATCGGTGCCGTCCTCGCCGGCTTCGTCTACACCCTGAACAGCTATGACGGCATTCCGGTGCCCGTGTTGCTGCTGTTGGTCCTGCTTGGCGTCTTCAGCTACATCACCACCCAGACCGTGTTCGGCCGGCGCATCTATTCGGTGGGCAGCAACATGGAGGCCACGCGCCTCTCCGGCATCAACGTGCAGGCGGTGAAGTTGTGGATCTTCGGCATCATGGGCGTGATGTGCGCCCTCGCCGGCCTGGTCAACACCGCCCGCCTGGCCGCCGGTTCGCCGTCGGCGGGCAACATGGGCGAACTTGACGCCATCGCTGCGTGCTTCATCGGCGGCACCTCCATGCGCGGCGGCTCGGGCACCGTCTACGGCGCCCTGCTCGGCGCCCTCGTCATCACCAGCCTCGACAACGGCATGTCCATGCTCGACGTCGACAGCTACTGGCAGATGATCGTCAAGGGCAGCATTCTGGTGCTGGCGGTGTGGGTGGATGTGAGCACGCGGGCTGGGCGGCGGTGAGTGCTTAACCACACCGACTTTCACTGCACTCGAGTTCGTAGGAGCCGGCTTGCTGGCGAACCGGTTGTGTAAGCTCACACGTTCATGTCTGGACGAGTGCCTTCGCCAGCAAGTTGGAGCGCCGGACCGGTCAATCCTGGATCTGTCGTACACGCCTCGCGACAACCTGCCGGTTCTCGATTCAGGACGACGGTGTAACATACGGCCCACCACTCAATGTCGAGGTTGCCATGACCGGACTATCGCTGAACCTCCCGGAAGACCTATCCAACTCCCTCGCCGATCTCGCCAAGGCCCATGGCCAGAGCGCAAGCTATCTGGTGATGGATGTCCTTCGCGACTACATCGAACACGAAAAAAACCTGACCGCCCAGATCGAGCAAGCGGTGATTGAGGCAGACGAAGGAAAATTCGCGAGTGACCAGCAGGTCGCGAAGATGCGCGCCCGGCGTTGGGGTCGGGATGCGAGTTGAGTGGCTGGAACAAGCCCTCAAGAACCTCAAAGATGAAGCCGACTACATAGCGCTGGAGAGTCCAGACGCCGCTGATGATTTCGCCGATGCCATTTTCGCGAGCGTTGATAACCTGGCTTTGTTTCCTGGTATGGGCCGTGAGGGTCGGGTTAAGAATACGCGGGAATGGGCGGTACCCAATTGGTCCTATTTGATACCGTATCGAGTTGTCAGCGATCGGCTGCAGATCCTCGGGATTTTCCATACGAAACAGCGGCCGCGCTCGAAGTGGTGACCGTCAATAATCCGGAATCCGGGAGCCTATAGGCTCCCAACCTCAACGCCCCTCCAGCAACTCCCCCGCCCGATCCAGCAACCCCAGCGGGTCGTCCGTCTTGTGAATATCCACCGAGAACATCTGCCGGAACTTGCGCGCGCCGGGGAAGCCGGTGCCCAGGCCCAGCACATGGCGGGTGATGTGGTGCATGGATCCGCCTTCGCGAAGGTGCGCTTCCACATAGGGGCGCATCAGCCTGAGGGCTTCGGCGCGGGTGATCTGCGGGGCGTCGCTGCCAAACAGTTCGCGGTCCACGCCTGCCAGCAGGTAGGGGTTGTGGTACGCCTCGCGGCCGAGCATCACGCCGTCGAAAGTGGTTAGGTGTTCCTGGCACTGCCCCAGGGTCTTGATGCCGCCGTTGAGGATGATCTCCAGCTCGGGAAAATCCTGTTTCAGTTGCGCAGCGATGTCATAGCGCAGCGGCGGGATGTCACGGTTTTCCTTGGGCGACAGGCCTTCAAGAATGGCGATGCGTGCATGCACGGTGAAGCTGGTGCAGCCGGCGTCGCGCACGGTGCCGACGAACTCACACAGCTGCTCGTAACTGTCGCGACCGTTGATGCCGATGCGGTGCTTGACCGTCACCGGAATCGTCACAGCGTCGCGCATGGCCTTGACGCAATCGGCGACCAACTGCGGATGCCCCATCAACACCGCGCCGATCATGTTGTTCTGCACGCGATCGCTCGGGCAACCGACGTTGAGGTTGACCTCATCGTAACCCGCTGCCTGAGCGAGACGCGCACTGGCGGCAAGGTCGGCCGGGTTGCTGCCGCCCAACTGCAACGCCAGCGGATGCTCCGCCTCGTCGTGGCGTAAGAAGCGCTCGGTGTCGCCGTGCAGCAATGCGCCGGTGGTGACCATCTCGGTGTAGAGCAACGCATTCTTCGACAGCAGACGCAGGAAGAATCGGCAGTGACGATCCGTCCAGTCCATCATGGGGGCCACGGAAAAACGCCGTGAGGGCTCGGACGGCAGGCGGTCGGTACGGGGTTCTGTGATAGGCAGCATGGGAGCAATAAGCAGATCGGGCAAAGAGGACGCGCATTCTAACAGCTCGCACGCCCGGCTGAAGCCGATCCTGCCGGAAACACGCCTCCTCTGCAGGCCGGCCACATACGGCAAGTAATTAAGCAGCCACCAGAAAGTTATTACAACTTAACCGATACAACACAGTCATAAACTTCACGACCTTCCTAAGCATTAGCACGCTAACAACCCGCTTTCAAACGCGCTTCTTAACACATCAATAGTCGCCACTTTAATTAAGTCACTTCCCGGAAGATAATTTGACGCCATAAATTCGTACCTCTGCCGCGCCACTGCCTTATAAACAAACTTATCCAGATAAAAATAGAAGTTGACGCCAACAAAATAAATGAACTTTATTTTAATTAACCACTGGCAAAGTATTTTTATTGGGATATAACAAGTAACAACCGGCACACACGAACGTACAAACATGACAACCCTTAAAGTTATCGGCCTATGGCTGCTGCCCCTGTGCGCCGCAACCACGGTGTTTGCTCAGCCCAGCGTGAACACTTCCGCAACGGTTGAACAACACCGGACGCTTAACCACCGCGACGTCGGCGGCATTGTGATCGGGCAGACCATGACGCTGGCAGGCCGGACGTTTTATGACAGTTTCGCAAACACCTGGCGCGAGAAAGATGAAGCGGAAACGTTCACTGTGACTATCACCGAACGCCCTACTGCTCGGTTAGGCAGCCAGGTCTTCGTGGATTACGGCAATCGCCGGTTGTTTCAAATGTTCCTGCCGCCCAACCGCACGCTTATTCCGGCCATTGCAGCCGACGCGGCCGGTCAGGTGTACCAGGCCATTCTTGATTATCAATTGGCACAATTCTTTGGCGACCCGGACATGGGACGAGACGAGCTATGAAAACACTCACTATTAATCGCAGTTTGGTGGTTGTCGCCAGCCTCGTTTTGATGGCCGGCCTCTGTTCAGTCGTCCAGGCCAGCGAATTGGCCTATGTCCCGAACAACCCGTCGTTTGGCGGCAATCCGTTGAACGGCCCGGTCCTGCTCAATCAGGCCCAGGCGCAAAACCATTACGTCGAAAAGTCTTCATCGTCCGGCGCCTACGCCGGGCAGACCGCGCTGACCCAGTTCAACAGCATGTTGCAGAGCGCCATCCTCAGCCGCGTGTCGTCCGCAGTGACGTCCAGCATCGTTGGCACCAACGGCCAACTGGTGCCGGGCACCGTCGAAACCACCGACTTCCGCATCGCGATCACCAACCTGCAAGGCGGCCTGCTGCAGATCGTCACGACCGACAAGAACACCGGCCAGACCACCCAGTTTCAAGTGAATCAACCGTAAGACCCGTCGCACTCGCAATACCCATAACTACAACATTGAATAAGGAAGATCACCATGCAAGCACGTAAATCCTTACTGTCTCTGGCCATCCTGTTTGCTGTCTCCGGCGCGGCCATGGCCGACTCGAGCACCGTCAACACCACCCAGGCCGGTTCCGACAACAAACTGGGCGTCGAGCAGCAAGGCGCCACCCAGTCGACTGTCACGATCAACCAGAACGGTGGCCGCAACGGCGCCGGCTCCAGTGTCGCCGGCGGCACGCCGATCACCCAGAGCGCGACCTACAGCAACCTGACGATCAATCAGACCGGCTACTACAACAGCACCAGCGCCAGACAGGCCGGGAACAACAACACCGGCTCGATCACTCAGAACGGCGGCGGCCCTCAGCCGCAGATCGCCAGCCTGGATCAGTCCGGCGGCTACAGCAAAGCGACCATCGATCAGCAGTCCAACTACAGCACCAGCGCGAGCATCATCCAGGGCGGCGGCAACAACAACACCGCCAGCACCTCGCAAACCGGCAACAGCACGCGCGTCAGCGGGACCATTGCCCAAGACGGCAACTACAACCTGGCGAGCGTTGCGCAACAGGGCAACAGCAACACCGTCAGCGCCAAGGTGACTCAAGCGGGCAATAACAACACCGGCACCGTTTCGCAACAGCGCAACCTGGCTCTGGTCTCCGCCACCCTGCAACAGACCGGCAACAACAACCTTGGCTCGGTGCAGCAGAACAACAGCGCGTTCAGCACTGCCAACGCTCAACAACGCGGCGACTTCAACACCGTCAGCGTTTCCCAGAACGGCACTTCGCTGAGCGCCGACGTCCAGCAGGTCGGCAACAACAACTACGCGTCCAGCACCCAGACCAGCGTCAACAACGAAGAAGCCCTGCTGCAGACGGGTAACAACAACCGCGCGATCGTGAGCCAGACCGGCACCGGCACTTACCTGGCCTCCAACGTCGTTGGCGTGACCCAGTCCGGCAACAACATGGTCGCCAACGTCAGCCAGACCGGCGGCAGCGGCAACGTGGCATCGATCTACCAACACTAAGATGATTTACCCCGCCAGGGCCTGGCGGGGTTTTCTTGCGGGAAGAGAAAGTATGCGCGTCCGTCCCCTCATGTTGATGTTCACTGCCGTAATGCTGATTGCCGGCTGTACCACGTCTCGCCCTGCGGCGACCATTTCCCCGGCCACGCTGTCGCCTGCGACCCAGAGCCTGCGTGACCTGACCCACCTGCCGCCGCCCGCTGGCCCCATCAGCGTTGCGGTGTACGGCCTGCGAGATCAGACCGGCCAATACAAACCGTCGCCCGACAGCTCGTTTTCCACCTCGGTGACCCAGGGCGCCGCGTCGCTGCTGATCAGCGCCCTGCGCGACTCACGCTGGTTCAAGCCGGTGGAGCGCGAGAATCTTCAGGACCTGCTCACCGAGCGCAAGATCATCCGCGCGCTGGAGCAGCCTCAGGATCAGGCCCAAGTGCAACTGCCCGCGCTGCGACCGGCGAACATGATCATCGAAGGCGCCATCGTCGCCTACGAAAGCAACGTGCGCACCGGCGGCATCGGTGTCCGTTACCTCGGTGTCGGGCCTTCGGAGCTTTACCGCCAGGATCAGGTGACCGTCAACCTGAGGGCAGTGGACATCCGCACCGGTGACATCATCCAGAGCATCACCACCACCAAGACCATCTTCTCGATTCAGGTCGATTTCGGCATCTTCCGCTTCGTCTCCCTCAAGCACCTGCTGGAGGTCGAGACCGGCGTGTCGCGCAACGAACCCGTGCAGCAATGCGTGCGCGAAGCCATCGAAACGGCGCTGATTCACATGATTGCCCAAGGCGCGCGGGATGGCAGCTGGAACCTGAAAAACCCCGCTGACCTGAACAAACCGCTGCTGCAGAGCTATCTGCAGAGCTACGACGAACAGATGACCACCTTGCCGCTGGCTGATGCGGACAAGGACATCGTTGCCACAGGAGAGAAGAATGGAACGCAACGCTAAGGGATACGGCTGGCTCGCAGCGGCATTGCTGCTCACCGGCACACTCGCCCAGGCGCAGGATCTGGTGCGCGAAGCACGCTACGCGGACATCACCGTCGGCAACAGCGTCGCCACCATTTTGCAGATCGGCGCTTATAACAACGCTCGCGTCGACCAAAGCGGAGCCCGACAGAACCAGACAGTGAGTCAGACCGGCAGTCGCAACCAGGCGGTCGTCAACCAGAGCGGCGTCAACAATGCGATCACTGCACAGCAGAACGGCACGGCGAACACCGCGCAGGTCAACCAGTCCGGCAACAGCAACCAGACCGGCGTGACGCAGAACGGCATCGACAACGCCGCGAACGTGGTGCAGACCGGCGCCTACAACCAGGCTTTCGTCGGGCAGTACGGTCAGGCCAACCAGGCCAGCGTCAGCCAGGCCGGATTCGGCGGCGCCGTGTCCATCAAGCAGTTCGGCGACCACATGAATGCCAGCGCGACCCAACGGTGATCTCGATGATGGACTTCACTCAACTGGTGGTGACGGTTGACGCCCAGCGCAGCGGCTCAACGGTGGTGATCCGCCCGCACCTCGAGAATCCTGCCCCGCTGACGCTGCAATACCGGATGACCGTCAGGCAGAGTAGCGCCCAGGGCACCTCGGCGATCAATCAGGAGGGCGATCTGCAGAACGGCGTCGCGGCGAACAGCATAAGCCTGAGCCTGCCGGCCGAGGCGACGTGTCAGGTTCATCTGGAGGTCTTCGACCGGACCACGCTGATCAAAGCGGTGGACAGCGACTGCGGCGAGACGACGGCTCGCTGACCCGGACGGCGGCGGGTCTGTAAGGATCAGCCGCTCAGCCTGTCTACGCCGGCCAGTCCCTGTCGGTCGGCGGATAAGATGCCAGGCGCCGGGAACATCCCGGGCAGTCCAGGCTCCAACCAGTCTGGATCGAGTCTCCGCCCTCCTCGGGAACCGACAGACCATGACCCCGCGTCGCCCTTTGTAAAAGGCGCCCATCGCCCGGATCATGGCTGACACGCAGGCACGCCGTTTGCGCAAATGCAGGCGTCTAAACCGGTGTGTCTGTCGCGGTTTGCGCCCTTGAGTGACCGGCGGCGCTCGGGTAATGTCAGCACACCCACAGGACAGAGCACGCTCATGACTTCCAAGCTGGAACAACTCAAGCAATTCACCACCGTCGTTGCCGACACCGGCGATTTCGCTGCCATCGAAAAACTGAAACCCGTCGACGCCACCACCAACCCTTCCCTCTTGCTCAAGGCCGCTTCCAGCGACAGCAACGCTGACCGCCTGAAAGAAGCGTTCACCGGCAGCAAGGGCGACATCAACGTCGCCAGCGACCGTTTCGCCGTCGCCATCGGCCGTGAAATCCTCAAGGTGGTCCCGGGCCGCGTCTCCACCGAAGTGGACGCACGCCTGTCGTTCGACACCCAGGCCTGTATCGACCGCGCTGACCGCATTGTCGGTCTGTACGAAGATTTCGGTATCGGTCGTGACCGCATCCTGATCAAGCTGGCGTCGACCTGGGAAGGCATCAAGGCCGCTGAAGTGCTGGAAAAGAAAGGCATCCAGTGCAACCTGACCCTGCTGTTCTCCTTCGCACAGGCCCAGGCCTGTGCCGACGCCGGCGTGTTCCTGATCTCGCCGTTCGTGGGCCGCATCTACGACTGGTACAAGAAAGCCGAAGGCAAAGACTACGTCGGTGCAGAAGATCCGGGCGTGCAGTCGGTGACCCGCATCTATAACTACTACAAGGCCAACGACTACAAGACCGTTGTCATGGGCGCCAGCTTCCGTAACCTCAGCCAGATCGAAGAACTGGCCGGCTGCGACCGTCTGACCATCAGCCCTGACCTGCTGCACAAGCTGTCGGAAGACAACGGCACACTGGTGCAGAAACTCAAGCCAGGCAATGGCGGCGAGCCACGGGTGACCCTCAACGAAAGCCAGTTCCGCTGGGCTTCCAACGAAGACGCCATGGCCACCGAGAAACTGGCCGAAGGCATTCGTCAGTTCGCCCGTGACCAGGTGGCACTGGAAAAGATGCTGTCGGCCAAAGCCTAAAGCGTCAGGCATGTAAAAAGGGCGGCACCCTCACAGGTGCCGCCCTTTTTTATCGCCGCGATTCAGGATAGGAGCGCGTTACTGGTAGTGCGACTGGTTTCTACTGGTGCTCGAGTGCGTTGACCAGATCACGGAAGGCTTCGCGGTTGGAGTCGTTCAAGCCCATCAGGATTTTGTGGGCCTCGAGCACCTTGGCCTTGACCACGTCTTCGCACTGGTCCTGGCTCGGCAGATCGCTCAGGGCTTCAGGCCGGGGAATTGGCCGACCGACGATGTTGAACACCTGATCGAAGCCCATGGACTGCAACAGGCGCGTGATGTCTTCGTGGGTGGTGACGACGGTCGGCAGCAGGCCGGCCTTCTGACGCGAGAGAATCGACAGCTTGGCCAGCAGACCAAGGGTCGTGCTGTCGATGCTGCGGGTTTCGGTCAGATCAATGACCACCGTCGAGAAGTTCATCGAGGTGAAGATCCGTTCAATTGTCGCATCCAACGCCGAGCACAGGGTCAGACGCACTTCACCCACAAACTTGAGGACGAATGTGCCGTCTTGCTCGGCGAACTGGATTCTACCGGTACTCATTAAAGGTTCCTGCTCAACACTAACAAGGCGATATCATCCGGCATCTCCCCTAGCGTGGCCAATCCAAACGTCTGGCGCAGACCATCCAGGCTGCCCCCCGCCGCCTTGACCAGTTCGGGCAAGTTGGCTTCTTTCTCTTTGAGTGTATCACCTGGCAGAAGGTCCAGAATGCCATCGGACAGCAGGGTCAGACTAAAGGACTCCGGCAGATCGATGACGTGATCCGTGTAAGTCGCTTCGTTGAACAGCCCGACGGGCAGACCACGGCCTTCAAGGTAATGCGTGTCACCCGGGGTGTAGAACACCGGCAGCGGCAAATGGCCGCCGACGCTGTAGGTCAACTGCCCGGTGTCTTCGTCGATCACGCCGCCCACCATCGTCACGTGCTTGCCCAGCTTGCAGCTGATCAGCCCGCGATTGATGTGGCCGAGCACGTCGGACGGCTTGAACTCCGGCAGGCTGCCGCCGCGCTTTGATTCGAACAGCAGGCGCGTGGTCATGAACTTCAACAGCACGGTGATGAACGCGGACGACGCACCATGGCCGGACACGTCCGCCAGGTAGAACGCAACGCGGCGCTCGTCGACACGGAAATAATCAACGAAATCGCCCGACAGGTACAGCGACGGAATGATCTCATGTTCGAATTCGAACGCGTCGATGGCCCAGGGGCTGGTGGGCAGCATGTTCATCTGCACCTGACGGCCCGCATCTTGGTCTTCCTGCAGCAAGTGCAGGCTGGCCTCCAGTTCGCGGTTGGCGGTCTCCAGCTTCTGTCGATATTCCTGGTTTTCATGGAGCAGACGCGCCCGATCGAGCGCACGCCGGACCGAGTGCTCAAGCACGGCGAGGTCTTCCAGGGGTTTGATCAGGTAATCGGCAGCGCCAAGGCGCAGTGCTTCGACGGCATCGCTCATGACGCCAGCGCCGGACACCACGATGACCGGCGTTTCCGGCGCAAGGCTGGTGACCTGACGAATCAGCTCGAGACCGCCCACCTGCGGCATGCGCAGATCGCAGATCAGCAGATCGGGCTTTTCCTGCTCGAAAGTCTGTAGACCCTGCAGGCCATTGGCGGCTTGCAGAACGCTGAATCCACTGTCTTCCAAATAGGCCGCGAGACTCGCGCGCACTACTTCGTCGTCATCGATGATCAGCAGCGTGGCACTGGTTTTTTGCATGTGGGCAAACGGCGCCAGATTAGGTTGGCGTAGGCGGCTGGTTGCAGTCAGCCCGCGTACTGGATTCGCTTCTAGCCTCTCTGGCTCAGGTAGCGGACTTGTGGTCAAACGCTTCACATGACAGAGCTGCCCTTCAAGGCGCAGACGGTACTCCCATCCGCCTGGCGTTTCAAGCGTGGCCCCGCTGCCGAGCGGCGTCTTTACATCGCAAATCGCGCGGAGTTATAAGAACCGTTAAATCAGCAATCAAAACAAAGGATGTGCCATGGGCCAGCTCGATCGCGATTACGAAGAAAAACGGGATTACATTCGCATGCGGGTCGATGCGGAGATCAATCTGATCTACGCCGGCCAGATTATCCCGGCAGTCTGCGTGGATTTATCCGGCTCCGGCATGCAGGTACAGGCGCCTCGATCGTTTCAGGTGGGTGACAAGATCAGCGTGAGCATCGATTCCGAGCATGCCGCGCTCAAGGGGCTGGAGGCCGATACCGAGGTGGTGTGGATTGCCGACATCGACGGCGGCGAGCAGAAACTGGGCCTGACGATCCTGGCGATGAAGTGACGGCAGCCCGGAACTCCGTCACAATTTCGAAAGATAGCGAAAATAAAAAGGCGACCCTCAGGTCGCCTTTTTAGCATCGTTTTGCAAACCGTCTGGATCAGAAGTCGTCGACGACCTTGCCGTCTTTGACTTTGAACTCACGGTTCTGCAGGTAAGCGTTGCGGATGAAGATGTATTTGTCGCCATTGATCAACTTTTCAGCCGACAGCAGGCTGGCGCGCGTATCGACCAGGCTCACACCCAGCGCAGTGTTGCGCGTCGGCACGTGGTCGATGTAGCGCCACGGCTGGGTGTAGGTGTCCGGGTATTTGGCGAACGCGTCACGCACGGTGCTAGGACCGAACAATGGCAGCATCACGAACGGACCGCTGCCCACGCCCCAGTGACCGAGGGTCTGGCCGAAGTCTTCGTCATTGCGCTGCAGGCCCATCTTGGTGCCGACGTCGAAGAAGCCGAGCAAACCAAACGTGGTGTTGAAGATCAGGCGGGCGGTATCGACGCCGGCCGCTTCAGGCTTGGCCTGGAGCACGTCGTTGGCAAAGTTGGTCACTTCGCCGACGTTCTTGAACATGTTATGGATGCCGTCTTCGAGGAACTGCGGCGTGATGAACTCATAGCCCTGGGCAATGGGTTTCAGCGCGTAGGTGTCGACGGTGTCGTTGAAACGGAAAATCGCACGGTTGACGCCTTCCCACGGATCTTCGTCTGCCGCATTTGCAGCCATCGGCGCCACAGCCAAGCTGGCCCACACGCACGTTCGAATCAGACGATTGATAAAGCCAGCACCGTTCTCGGGCATAGCTGAGACTCCCAGTCAAAGTAATCAAGCGGGCGCTACGCCCCAAACCAAAGGCGAGAGTATAAAGCGTTCTGTGACTATTTACGTCGCTGAAATGGTCGCGGTTTTGTAGGGCAATAAACATCCGAAGACACTGTCATCGTTCGGTCATCGATTTGTCATGGCAATCCCTTAGCGTCATCGGCTTTGAGAGGGAATGCCATGCTCGCCCCGGTCGCCGTCGCTGCTCCGTCGTTCACCGCTGTATTGTTCGGATTGAGCGGTTGCCTCGTCGACTTCGGCGCCCAGACGCGCACGCTTCTTGCCAGCGACGGCACATCCCTCGCTTCGCAGGACGCCCAACCCTTTGCAGCACTGGCCCCCGGTGCGATCAATGCGCTGAAGCATCTCCAGCAGCACGGTATTCCCTGCGCCTGGATCGATGAATACCCCTCCTCCATCACCGAACAGTTGGCTGCGCCGCTCGGCACCCTGATTTTGCCGACTCCCGCGCCGACCCACCGTTGGCCTGCACCTGATGCGTGCTGGCAGGCGCTGATGACCCTCGGCGTCCAGCAACTGGACGGCTGTGTGCTGGTCAGCGGTGATCCGCGGTTGCTCATGGCCGGGATCAACGCAGGGCTGTGGACGGTGGGGCTGGCGTCCTGCGGGCCGCTGTGCGGTTTGTCACCCGAGCAATGGGAGGCGTTGAGTGATCTGGATCGCGAGCGCCGTCGCGGCCGGGCCACCCTTGAGTTGTATGCCGCCGGCGCACATTCGGTCATCGATCACCTGGGCGAACTGGAGTCGTGTCTGGCGGATATCACGCTCCGCCGGCAGAAGTCGGAAAAGCCCTGAGCTGACTGAGGTCATGCACGGCGGCCGGGAGTGGATTAGTCTAGGGCGGTGAAGGACCTTTGCCTGCGCATTGCGGTCCATCGTGAGACCAATCAGATTAAGGAAGACCCCATGTCCGTCAGTGACTTGCAACTACAACTCAACACGTTGCGCGAGCAGCTTGAGCAGAATCCGCAGCTGACGCTTGAGGAGCGCGGGAATTTGACTGAGGTCATGGAGCAGATCCAGGCGCAGATCGAACTCGAGACAGTCTCTCAGGACCCGAGCATTGCCGATGGCGTCAACCTGGCGGTCGAGCGATTTGAAGTCGATCACCCCACCATCGCCGGCACGTTGCGCAATGTGCTGGTCACACTGGGGAGCATGGGGATCTGATTCAGGCATCCGCGCGCTCACCTCATTGAAACAGACCGGCTCGATATCGCAGGAGCCGGCTTGCTGGCGAATGCGGTGGTTCAGTTACCCTCGCATCGTCTGAGCATTCGGGTTCGCCAGCAAGCCGGCTCCTACGGATTTTGTGTGCGCCGATGATTGCCTGCGTTGCCGAGATACCTGTAGGAGCGCGCTTGCCCGCGAATGTG
>NZ_JBNNGV010000015.1:98339-121787 GCF_050268485.1 Pseudomonas sp. NPDC078416
TGCGGGTTCGCCAGCAAGCCGGCTCCTACGGATTTTGTGTGCGCCGATGATTGCCTGCGTTGCCGAGATACCTGTAGGAGCGCGCTTGCCCGCGAATGCGGTGTGTCAGCCGACAATCTCCGTTTCAGACCCACCGCGCTCGCCAGCAAGCCGGCTCCTACAAACGGGGGCGGCAATGCTTCACTGCCTCGCGAGACGCCCGTTCTCCAGCGTCAGCGTTTCCGTGCTGCGGTACGGATTGATGTCCAGTCCGCCGCGGCGCACGTAACGCGCATACACCGTCAGTTTCTCAGGCTTCAGCAAGCGCTGCAGGTCCATGAAGATGCGTTCCACACACTGTTCGTGGAAATCCGAATGCTGGCGAAAGCTGACGATGTAGGCCAGAAAACTGGCGTGATCCAGCGCCGCGCCACGGTACTCCACCGCGACGCTGCCCCAGTCCGGCTGGCTCGTCACCGGGCAGTTGGATTTGAGCAGATGGCTGTGCAGCGCGTCGTCCACCACACGCGATTCATCGCAGCGCAGCAGTTCGGGTTGAGGGCGGTCGTAGCTTGAAATGCTCACATCGAGGTCATCGACGCACACGCCCGGCACCGCGACAATTCCCTCGGCCTCGATGTCCTTCAGACTGCGAATGCGGACTCCAACCGGTTTGCCTGCAGCGGCTGACAGGTCTTTCTCCAGTGTGGCGATCAGCTCGGCTTCAGACACAAACGCGGTCTGATTGAGCGAGTTCAGGTAGAGCTTGAACGATTTGGATTCGATGATATTGGCCGAGTCCGCCGGAATGCTGAACTCACCGATGGCCACCACCGGCTTGCCCGACGGCAGCAGCCAGGACAACTCGTAGCAATTCCAGAAGTCGACACCCTGATAAGGCAGCGTCTCGGCGGTCAGTCCCAGTTCCGCCCACTTGGCAGCGCGTGGAATCGGGAACAGCAGAGACGGCGTGTACGTGGCGATGTATTCGCTGGACTTGCCCAGCGGCGAGTGTTCGGCTGCGGGATGCATGGCGGGACCTGAACCTGAAAAAAGCGGCTGTTAAAAACCAAGGCCGCGAAGTTTATCGGGTTCGGCCCCGGTTTTCAGCGTTTACCGACTGATCGCCACCTTGCCGACCATGCCCGCCTGATAATGCCCGGGAAGATTGCAGGCGAACTCCAGGCCCGTGGCGTCGGTAAACGTCCAGGTCAGTTCGGCGGTTTTACCCGGTTCGACCAGCACGCTGTTGGGATCGTCATGTTTCATGCCCCCGGCGCCTTGCTCCGAGGCCTGCTCCCCGCCGTGGGCCATGCCGTGGGCCATGCCGGCCATATCGTGCTTCATTCCGGTCGGGGTGAGCATGCCGCTGGCGGTCATTTTCAGCATTTCCTGCTGGTGCGCCGCGTGCATGGCCGCGTCACCCAGGTTGAACTCATGCAGCAGCCGGCCCTTGTTGACCAGCACAAATCGTACGCTCTCGCCCTTTTTCACGTCCAGGGATTTGGGCTCGAAGTAGATATCGCCCAGGGTCACTTCAACCGTACGGGTTGCCTGGGCAGCATCGGCCGGGTGACCGAACGCGAAATGCTCGCCGGGTGACGCCTGCGCCGAGAGGCTCGCAGCCAGCAGCAGGGCACCAGCGAAATGACGGGGCGACATCGGCCTCTCCTACTCGTAGCGCAAGGCGTGGGCCGGCTGGATCTGCGCGGCGCGGTAGGCCGGGTAGATCGTTGCCAGAAAGCTTAGGATAAACCCGGCACTGCAGATCAGCGCCACATCGCTGCCTTCGAGCTGCGACGGGAGATTGCTGATGAAGTACACGTCCGAGGTGAAGATGTGCTGGCCTGTCACGCGCTCGACCCAGCCGACGATCTGACTGACGTTGATCGCCGCGATCACACCCAGCACGCCGCCGATCACGGTGCCGACGATGCCGATGACGGTGCCCTGCACCATGAAGATGGCCATGATCTGGCCAGGGGTGGCACCGATGGTGCGCAGGATCGCGATGTCGGCGCCCTTGTCATTCACCACCATGATCAGCGTGGCGATGATGTTGAAGGCCGCCACGGCAACGATCATCAGCAACAGCAGACCGATCATGGTCTTTTCCATTTTCATGGCGCTGAACAGGCTGCCCTGGCTGTGGGTCCAGTCATCCGCCTTGTAGTCCGCACCGAGTCCGGCGGCGATGGCCGTGGACACTTGCGGGGCGGCGTACAGATCGGTCAGCGCCAGGCGCACGCCCTGCACCTGATTGGGTTGCCAGCGCTGGATAACCGCGGCATCCGCGACATTGACCAGCGCCATGGACCCGTCCAGTTCAGCGCCCACCTTGAACACGCCCACCACCGTCAAACGTTGCAGGCGCGGGGTGATGCCACCCGGTGCGCTGCTGATCTCCGGAACAATCAGGGTCAGCTTGTCGCCGACGTTCAGGCGAAAGCGCCGGGCCGTGATTTCGCCGATCACCACACCAAACTCGCCCGGCTTCAAGTCCTGCAGCCGGCCCTGCACGATGTGCTGGGTGACGATGGAGACTTTGGATTCCAGCGCCGGATCGACGCCGTTGATCTGAATCGGCTGCATCGAGCCCTTGTAGGACAGCATGCCGTCCATTTCAGTGAATGGCACGGCAGCCGTCACCTGTGGGTCTTTGAGCGATGCCTTGGCCGCCGGCTGCCAGTCGTCCAGGGGCTTCACCCCGGAGATCACCGCGTGGGGGACCATGCCGAGGATCCGCGAACTCATTTCCTTCTGGAAACCGTTCATCACGGACAGCACCACGATCATCGCCAGCACGCCCAGCGCCAGCCCGATCATCGAGGTCATGGAAATGAACGAGATGAAGTGGTTGCGACGCTTGGCCCGCGTGTAGCGCGTACCGATAAAGATGGATAACGGTCTGAACATTCGTGGAGCACCGTAACTAAGCAGCTAAAAGTAAAAAGCCGATGCCCGAAAGGCATCGGTTGTACAGGTCAGGCTTCGACCAGACGGCCTTCTTCGAGACGCCACACGCGGTCCATCTGCCGGGCCAGCGCCATGTCGTGGGTCACCACCAGAAACGCGGTGCGCGACGACGTGCTGAGTTCCAGCATCAGGTCCTGAATGCCTTGTGCGGTATGCGAATCGAGGTTACCGGTGGGCTCGTCGAGCATCACCAGACCCGGCTGGTTCACCAGCGCGCGGGCGATCGCCACCCGTTGACGTTCGCCGCCCGACAACTCCGACGGCTTGTGCGCCAGTCGATGCTTGAGCCCTACCCGCTCCAGCAGCGCGGTTGCACGCTGACGCGCTTCCGGAATCGGTGTCTTGCCGATCAGCAGCGGCATGCAGACGTTTTCCAGCGCCGTGAACTCGGCCAGCAAGTGGTGGAACTGGTAGACGAAACCAAGGGCACGATTGCGCAGCAGGCCGCGGGCTTTCTCGTTCAGCGCCGAAAGCTCTTCGCCCGCCAGCCAGACACTGCCTTCGGTGGGCGTGTCGAGGCCGCCGAGCAGGTTGAGCAAGGTACTTTTGCCCGACCCCGAACTGCCGACGATCGCCACGCGTTCGCCCGGGTGCAATTCCAGTTGCAGCCCCGACAGGACGACCACGGATTCCGGACCTTCCTCGTAGGATTTGCCCAGGTTGCGGCAGCTCAGTACAGCTTTATCACTCATGCCCGACTCACTCATAACGTAGCGCCTCCGCCGGCTGGGTGCGCGCAGCACGCCAGGCTGGATACAGGGTGGCGAGGAAACTCAGGACCAGCGCCGCGCCGCATACCAGCAACACGTCCTGGGCCATCAATTGCGAAGGCAGATAGTCGATGAAGTAGACATCCGCATTAAGAAACTTATGGCCGATCAGGCCTTCCAGCGCGGAAATCGCCGAACTGACGTTGAGTGCCGCAAGAATGCCGACACCGGCGCCGATCAGCGTCCCGACCACGCCGATGACGGTGCCCTGGACCATGAAGATCGCCATGATCTGGCCCGGGGTCGCACCCAGCGTGCGCAGAATGGCGATGTCACCGCGCTTGTCGTTGACCACCATCACCAGCGTGGAAATGATGTTGAACGCCGCGACCGCCACGATCAGCAAAAGCAGCAGGCCGATGATGGATTTCTCCATGCCGATCGCCTGGTACAAGTTGCCATGGGTGCGCGTCCAGTCGCGGGAGTAATACTGATGCTCGCCGAGGTTCTGGGCGATTTCGTACGCCGTGCGCGGCGCCTTGAAGAGATCGGTGAACTTCAGGCGCAGGCCCTGAACCTGATCCGGCTTCCAGCGGTGCAGCCGCGCCAGATCCTGCAGATTGGTGACGCCCAGGTAGCCGTCCAGCTCGCCGGCGCCGACATGAAAGATGCCGACCACGGTAAAGCGCTTCATGCGCGGGAACATGCCGGCCGGGGTCACGGTAACTTCGGGGGACACGAAAGTGACTTTGTCACCCATGCCGACACCGAGCTTGGTCGCGGCCTTGTCGCCGATCACCACGCCGAAGCCGCCCGCGACCAGATCGTCGAGACTGCCCTGCTTCATGAAGCCGTCGATGATCGACACCTTGCGTTCCTGGGCCGGGTCGATGGCGTTGAGCAGAATCTTCTGCACATTGCCGTTGTTGGTCAGCAGGCCTTGCATCTGGGTGAACGGCGCAACGGCTTCCACCTGTTTGTTCTGTTTGACGCGGGCGGCCAGGGCCTGCCAGTCATTGATCGGCTCGCCGGACTCGATGGTGGCGTGGGGCACCATGCCCAGTACGCGGGTGCGCATCTCATGGTCGAAGCCGTTCATGACCGAGAGCACGACGATCATCACGACCACGCCCAGGGCGAGGCCGATCATCGACGTCAGGGAAATGAAGGAGACAAAATGATTACGGCGCTTTGCACGGGTGTAGCGCGTGCCGATGAATACAAAAAGAGGTCTGAACATTTAGGGGCTTGTTCGGAGGAATGGGAACGTCCTTGTGGCGGGCCTGGGCTGGCGGCTTTACACTCGAATCACCGCCAAATCATGCTTGAAAAGCTGAGCTATGATTTTGAGCAATCACTCTGACAACCGCCGCTACCATGGGTTCGCCATGCCGACACTAGATGAAGAAGAACGCCGCGAATACTACCGTATCGAGGACAGCGTCGCACTGGAAATTAACCGCATCGCCGGCCCCGGAACGGGAGATGAACCTGGCCATCACGACACGTCCACACTCTTCGATCTGCTGAGCGAACTGCACGTCGCCGAGTTCGAATCCCAGCACCTGCTGCGCCAACTGGACGATCGTGACCGCACCACCAACAGCTTTCTTCGGGCCATGAGCAAACGCATCGACCTGCTCGGCCAAGTGGTTGCGCATACGGCACTGGGCAAGCTGGGCGCCCCGCAGCGCGTGATCATGTCCGAAGGCGGCCTGCAATTCGAGACCCCTCAACCCTACCCGTCCGGCACTCTGCTGTCGGTGAAAATGGTGCTCATGCCCCAGGCTTCAGGGATGATGCTGCGCGCCCGGGTGACACATTGCGATACGTTGGCCATCGGCGACTTTGACGTCGGCATCGAGTGGATTGACCTCACCGATGCCCAGCGGCAGCTGCTCGCTCGACACATCCTGCAACGACAAGCCGCGCAACGACGCCTGGCCCGTGAGCAGAACGACCCCGATGTAAAGCCCAACTGATTCCAGCGCGACTTATTCCAGCTCTACGCCTACCAAGGAGTGATTGTGACCATTATTTACGGCCACCGCGGCGCCAAGGGCGAAGCACCGGAAAACACCCTGACCAGCTTTCAGGAATGCCTCAAACACGGCGTCAAGCGCTGCGAACTGGACCTGCATCTGTCCCGCGACGGCGAATTGATGGTCATCCACGACCCGACGCTCAAGCGCACCACGGACCGGCGCGGCAAGGTCGTCGAACACGATGCTGCCGATCTGGTCACCTACGACGCGCGCAAGGGCGGCCCCGGCTGGGTGCAGCCCTGCCCCATTCCGCGCCTGGAAGAGCTGTTCGAGAAATGCCCCTTCGATCACTGGCAGCTGGAAGTCAAAAGCGCGTCACGCACCCGCGCGGCGACGACCGTGCTGGCCATCCGCGAAATGGCTCAGCGCCACGGGTTGCTGGATAAGGTGACGATCACGTCGAGTTCCCGGGAGGTGCTGCGTGCGGCGTTGGAACTGACGCCGGACATTTCACGCGGGTTGGTGGCGGAATACGCCTGGCTTGATCCACTGAAAGTGGCGCAGGGGTATGGCTGCGAGATACTCGCGCTGAACTGGACGCTGTGCACGCCAGAGCGCCTGAAGAAAGCCCAGAATCAGGGCCTGCATGTGTCGGTGTGGACAGTCAACGAGCCCGCGCTCATGCGCAGACTCGCCGACTTCGGCGTTGACAGCCTGATTACAGACTTTCCCGGTTTGGCCAGCGCCACCCTTGGGAAGTACTGAAATCGGTCTCCCCGGCCGGCTCAGGCCACCGGCCGGAGCCGCTCAAAAAAGCCGGTTGAGGCCGTCGTAGGCGGCTACCCGATAGGCCTCGGCCATGGTCGGGTAGTTGAACGTGGTGTTGACGAAGTACTTGATGCTGTTCGCCTCACCCGGCTGGTTCATGATCGCCTGGCCGATGTGCACGATCTCCGATGCCTGGTCGCCGAAGCAGTGCACGCCAAGGATCTGCAGGGTTTCCCGGTGAAACAGGATTTTCAGCATGCCCACCGGCTCGTTGGAAATCTGCGCGCGGGCCATGCTCTTGAAAAACGCCTTGCCTACTTCGTACGGCACTTTGGCCACGGTCAGGTCATGCTCGTTCTGACCGATGGAGCTGATCTCGGGAATGGTGTAAATCCCGGTCGGCACGTCGTTGACGAACCGCCACGCGCCGTTGTCCACCGCGCTGCCCGACGCCGAACGACCCTGGTCATACGCTGCGCTGGCCAGACTCGGCCAGCCGATCACGTCGCCTGCGCCATAAATGTTCGGCTGGCTGGTACGGTAGGCTTCGTCGACATCGATCTGCCCGCGCCCGTTGGCCTTGATGCCAACGTTCTCCAGACCCAGCTTGTCGGTGTTGCCGGTACGGCCGTTACACCACAGCAAGGCGTCGGCCTTGACCTTCTTGCCGGACTTGAGGTGCAGGATCACACCGTTGTCCAGCCCTTCCACGCGCTCGTATTCCTCGTTGTGGCGAACCATCACGTTGTTGTTGCTGAAGTGATAGCTCAGGCCCTGGGAGATTTCCGAGTCGAGGAAGCTCAGCAACTGGTCACGGTTGTCGATCAGTTCGATCTCGACGCCCAGGCCGCTGAAAATCGATGCGTATTCGCAGCCGATAACGCCTGCGCCGTAGATGATCAGTTTGCGCGGTGTGTGGCCCAGGCTGAGGATGGTGTCGCTGTCGTAGATACGCTTGTGGGAAAAGTCGATATCGGCCGGGCGATAAGGCCGCGAGCCGGTGGCGATGATGATCTGGTTGGCAACCAGTTTCTCGACGACGCCGGTGTTGCAGACCACGTCGATGCTGCGCTCGTCGGCGAAGCTGCCAGTGCCGAAGAACACGTCGACACGGTTGCGCGCGTAGTAACCGGTGCGCGACGCCACTTGCTTGTTGATGACCTTCTCGGCGTTCTTCAGCACGTCCGGGAACGAGAACCAGCGTGGCTCGCCAATGGCGCGGAACATCGGATTGGTGTTGAACTGGATGATCTGTTTGACCGAGTGACGCAGGGCCTTCGACGGGATCGTGCCCAGGTGCGTGCAGTTGCCACCGACCTGCCGACGGCTGTCGACCATTGCCACCTTACGCCCGGCCTTGGCAGCGTTCATCGCCGCGCCTTCACCCGCCGGGCCCGAACCCAGCACTACCACGTCGTAGTTGTAGACAGCCATGCGTACTCCTCAGAACTGGCCGAGACACCACTCTGGTGCCTCTGGCTGAATCATGCCGCTCCGGGCGGCATGAAGGATCGAAACTCGCGGCGCAGTCTAGTCGCACCGAGGGCAAACGACCATTAACCCTTGGTCGTGCCCCCCGGCTGACTGCTCTGCGCTGGCGCAGGTCGAGTGCTGGAAAGCGCACTCGACTGCACAATTGCTGCGGATGATAAATCCCTTGCGTGACGAATCCTAAAAAAATCGCACACTCAGGCACCTGTCTCTACAACGGCCCCAGCCATTCACTCAGCCAGATGCAGGAACAACCGCTGCGCCAGGTCCTTGCCGATAACGCTGCGGTAAATACTCACCACTTCCTTGTTGTCCTTGGCCGCCTTGAGCATCGCCCTGTAACCCAGCAGCCGCTGCTCCGGCAATTTAAGGTGCGCGGCGGTGAAGGCATCCGCCGCCGCGTCCTCGCTGGCGTAGTGAAAATGCGCCCACCACAGCAACTGACCTTCTTTGTCGCGGATGGCATATTCCTGCACGAAGTCGTTGCGGCGAGCACCCGACATGTTTTTCCGCCCGTCATAACGGGCGATGTTCACCTCTCGCTGCCGGTCCAGATAGCTGATGCGACTGGCCGTCGGCGGTTGGCGTTTGATCATCTCGATGCGCAATTGACGGCCTTGTTCACGGAGCCGGGCCTCCCCTGTCCGTAGCTCCGCCAGCACCGCCTCCAGCGCTTGAGCATCGCCCTGCCCCGCGTGGGAATCGTCCCCATAAACCTGTAGCTTCTGCGCAATATCTCGAAGCTTGTCGGCCTTTTGCCCAAGAATATCTTCCATGTCCTCGGGCTCGTTGGCGCGCCTCGATTGGCGTACGGCATTGGCGATGTCCGGTTCGACGCGCTCCAGAAGAGCCTGTGAGCGCCGGATAAGCTCTGCCATCGGCTCAATGCTGTCACGACTGACAGGCTTGGGTCGCTGCGCCTCCAGCTCGACCCATTCGCCTTCGGCGTGCTGGTGATACGCGCCGATGACGCGGTCACCGGTGGCGGCCTTGACTTCGACCACTTCTCCCAGTGCAGGCTCCTCACCCTCGCGCAGACGACCGATCAACGTGCGCTGGCCGCGGGTCTTGATCACACGCTTGCGCGCCTGCTTCACCCTTGGGACATACTCGACCGGCGTGTCTGCGGGCTCCTCGCTCTCGCGAATGAGGTCCGAAAGGCGGTGCTCGGCGCGATCGGAAATGGCGGAAAGATCATCGAAGAAACGCTGGAAATATTCGGTGTTCATGGCCTCCGGCTCGCTTTCAAAGGCCGCCAGCGCAGCCATCGACGCGCGGTCGTACTGACGCAACGAACTTTCCAGTACGCAGATCTGTTCGGCGATCGAATAATCGTGCGGCTTCTCCAGTTCGGCCTGGGAGGTCAGCGCCCCATGCAGGTCGTCGTCGTTGAGCAGGCGCTTGAAGGTGACCGCCTTATGGCCATCAATGACGGTTTCGGGCTTGAAGCACAACTCGAGAGACGACCACATGCGGCTTGCCCGCCAGTCGATCACGGCAAACATGCGGTTGTTATAGAACTCCAGCGCTTCAGTGCGCCAATAGCCTTCACCGACTTTCGGAACAGCCCGCAGCCTTTGCCACAGGCCTTCCCTGACCAGGGACCACTTCACGCCGATTTCCTGCAGCACCAGCGACTTCTCGAACAACGCCAGGTAAAGCCCGACATTTTCGGCGGTAATCAGGTTGGACAACGCACGCATTTGCACGAGGTCTTCTCTGGCCAGGGTCAGCATGTCACTCAACAGCAGACCCTCCAGCAGACAAATGCGCCGCGCAACGCCTTGCAGATCCTTTGCGTAGACCTTGTCGCTGGTGCGGTCGGCCGGCCTGAGTTGCTGGTCGAGTTCGTTCTTGCGGTCAATGATATCGATCACTTCCCGGATGTCGGTCTCCAGTGAAGCGATAACGTCTTGATGCTGGTGGATGGGCAGGCTGTCGAAGCGGTTGTCGTTTTCGACGATCCTGGAGTAAAGCTCAGTCTGGCGCTGGATCAGCTCGGCCTTTTGCGCATTGACGCGCTTGAGCCGGGCAGCGTTTTCCAGGGCCATCTGCCGAACGCTCCGCTTCGGCCCACCGCCCTTGAGGCGCAGGGCCAGGTCCAGGCGCCAGCGCGTGCCGTCCCGAACAAGCCGAGGCCCTGCGCGGTCAACGTGCTGCGGATCGACGATCAGCACCTCGTCTTCGTTGACCCTGACTCGATAAACCGCGTCATCCACCTGCGCGTACCAGACCCCGTCGCCCTCATAGAGACCCAGGGCGCCGGGAGCGCTTGAAGGCTCAGGCAGCCTGGGCTTCGGGAAGAGTTCGAAGGTCCGCAGCGCTGTCCTTTGGCTCATGCTCAGTTTCAGATCGGGTCGCGACCAGGAAAATTCGAGTTGCGTAGCGAGTCTGTCCGGCGGGGTGGATACCCTGTTTGCAATCTCGGGGGCCGTCGTGGGGTGCGCTGCGAGCAGTTCAGCCAGGTTCGGCCGGTCGATCTGCGGTGCTTTACGAGGGCGTGGTGGCACACGACTGCCGATCACGTTGTGCAACAGCAACATCGCCACCGTCAGCAACAGGTTGGAAGTGGAGGCTGCCCCCTCGTGGGCGTCGCTGTCGGCAGACACTTGCGCTTGCGCCTCAACCATCAGCTGCACCAGCCACAGCGCGGTACCGGCTGTCCCGGAAACGAAGGGCATGACCATGTCAAGCGCCAGCCAGCCGCCACGCTTGAGCAGCGTCCAACGGCTCTCGGCATTGGAGGTGGACTGCCTGTCCGCCAGCTCGATCAGCGCCGACGCATTGGCCTGGTAAAGCGCCACCAATGGATCACCGGTCACCTCGTCACCGGTGAGTTGCGCAGGCGCTGGCGTCTCCAGGGGCGCGAACTCCGAGCCTTGCCCGAAACGCACAATATGCGGCTGATCGAATCCGCCATTCGCATACACCTGACGGGCGCGATCGGTCATCCAGGTCAGCACTTCATCACTCAGTTGGCCGGGTTCGACGATGGCGGCATGCAAGGCCGCCATTGAGCTGAATTCGGTCAGCGATTGCCGCGAAAGCGGGCGATAGAGCACCACCGGCCCATTGGTCGGGTCCTGGTCACTGATGACGAACATGTTTGTCACAAGATCAGCCGATGCCCCGCTGCCGGCGCGAAATCCCAGCGGGCGCAGCGTCGTGTCACGCAACGCCATTGGCCGTTGCTCCCGAGGCAGCATGAGCGCGGCGACGAGGCCATACGCGGTGGTGCAGAAATGCGCAGCGCCGCGAATCTTCTGCTCCAATGCCTGGAGCGGCAATTGCACGCGCAGCTGATCGATGTAAAGCGCCTGACGCCGAACCGATTCACGGGAGTCGCTTACCAGAACACGCTCCACCAGCGCAGGGTAATTGCGCCCGATGTCCACCTTGCACACCAGTAATCTGAGGTAGTCGGCAGTGAACCATTCGGGCATTGGCCTGCCGTCCCGATGCAGCACGTGCAACGTACCGGCTGGCTGGCCCGAGAGATTCTCCAGCGCAAATTCGGCGACGCTCATGCGCATCGGTTCGACCGAGCCTGAGGTAATGACTTCACCGCCGTGTGGAATGGCCACGGCGACCACCTGGCTGATCACCACCTCCAGATCGGCGACCGACATGTCAGTGGCCTCTGGATGATCGGCCAGCAGTGCTCGCTGCAGTTGCTGAGCGGCGTAGTCCAGCAGCGGCGGCAAGCCTTCGTTGAAGGTCTTGCCGCCGGACCTCGCCTGGGCGCCGGCCAGCGCAATCATCCGGCGGCTGAAATCCAGGCGATCATTCACACTGGCGTTGCGCAGCCATTGCGGAAGCTTTTCTGTGGTGTGCGAACCGGGAACGAAGGGCAGCAGGACCGTCGAGATGTCCGTGATGGCGATCACGCGATGCTCCAGCCCGGCAAAATCCTGTGCGGTAGCGTGATCCATGCCGGCCAGGTCCCACAGTTGCCGCTCCAGCACAGCTGCGGACAAGGCATCGAATATGTCCTCCCCGGACTCTCGCAGCGTCCAGCTCGCAGGATCAACCGCTGACTCGCCGGCGTTGAAGCTCGACAGGAGATCAGCCTGGGAAGCGTGCCTGGTGATGACGCCCGGCGCCTGCCAGCTGAAAAACACGGGCGACCCGCGCCATATACCGGTCGCCACCAGCACGGGCAGTGCGACCTCCTGCAGTGATTCATCAGCTCGATGATGGAGGATGCACGCAAGAATGACGTCATCCGGCCAGGTTTGGTCAATTTGCAGCATGAAATCGCGCTGAGTCTTGTCGGCAAAACCTGCAATGGCGCGGAGAAATTTGCGCTCGTCTTCTTTCAGGGTCTGACTATTCGCCACAGCGTTGGAAAAGTGCTGGCTGAGGGCGTCGGACAGCCGCGCCCACGGGCTTTGCCCGCCTGCCACTGGCGCTCCCCAAAAGGCGACCAGCGCCTGTTGAAACGCCTCGGCCAGCCCCAGCGCGACGGTGTCCGCCAGAATGTTCAGCGTGTCGAAATCGACTGGCGTGGTCGGCGCATCCGGGATCTCGGGGTGCAGTACAAGCGTGTGGGCTGCCGGCGTCCAGCGCGGGGTCTTGCCCGTCAGGAACGCCTGTTGCACGTTTCTGAGCAGGGTTTCAGCGCGCTGACTCTCGTCAGGTGTTGTGCGGGTGATGACGGCCGTCTGAGGGTCGATGTGAAGGTCCGGGAAGTGCTGCTGCAGCGCGGCGCGCAGTTGAGCGAGGGTTACATCGGCCAACGTTGGACGTCGGGAAAAAACTTCGATCAGGTCGATATTCAGGCTCATATGCCAGTTAACTCGTGCAGTTTGATGACAAACACTCGACGCCCCTTCGGCCATTGAGCGCATTTGCGGCGAGTTAAATCGGGAATCAGCCCATCGGTGGGATACATAGATATTGTTTTTATGCTCGTGCAGCGGGAAGCCCGTGGTCGGTGAGCAGGGGGGTTCTCATTGCCAACTGCCAGCTTTACACATATCGTTACAAATCTGCGGTGCCCAAGGCCAAGCGCGGGCGCCACAGCAGAGGACGCATAAATACAACGGATCCCCCCAGCTAGACAGCTTAAGTGAGTAATTCCAGATGGCCTCGAACACAGGCAAAGGCAAGGCGATATTTCGCGTTGTCAGCGGCAACTTCCTTGAAATGTTTGACTTCATGGTCTACGGCTTCTACGCCACAGCCATCGCCAAAACCTTCTTCCCTGCCGACAGTGAATTCGCATCGTTGATGCTGTCGCTGGCGACATTCGGCGCCGGCTTCCTCATGCGCCCGCTGGGTGCCATCTTCCTCGGCGCCTACATCGACCATCACGGCCGGAAAAAAGGCCTCGTCATTACGCTGGCGATGATGGCCATGGGTACGGTGCTGATTGCCTGCGTGCCGGGCTACGCGACCCTCGGCGTCGCCGCGCCGTTGCTGGTGTTGATTGGCCGACTGCTGCAAGGCTTCTCGGCAGGCGTAGAGCTGGGCGGTGTCTCGGTTTATCTGGCAGAGATCTCCACACCGGGCCGCAAGGGCTTCTTCGTCAGCTGGCAGTCGGCTAGCCAACAGGCCGCGGTGGTTTTCGCAGGCCTGTTGGGCGTTGGCCTGAACCACTGGCTGAGTCCGGAAGACATGGGCCAATGGGGCTGGCGCGTGCCTTTCCTGATCGGCTGCCTGATTGTTCCGGCGATCTTCGTGATCCGCCGTTCGCTGGAAGAAACCCCCGAGTTCGAAGCCCGCGCCCAGCACCACCGCCCAAGCCTGGGCGAAGTGGTCAAGTCGATCGGTCAGAACTTCGGTCTGGTCATCGCCGGCATGGCGCTGGTGGTCATGACCACCGTGTCGTTCTACCTGATCACCGCCTACACCCCGACGTTCGGCAAGAACGAGCTGCACCTGTCCGATCTGGACAGCTTGCTGGTGACCGTCTGCGTCGGGATATCGAACTTCATCTGGCTGCCGGTGATGGGCGCGCTGTCGGACCGGATCGGCCGCAAGCCCCTGCTGCTGGCGGCGACCATTCTGGCCATCATCACGGCGTACCCTGCCCTGTCTTGGCTGACTGCAAACCCGAGCTTCGGCAACCTGCTGATGGTCGAGCTGTGGTTGTCCTTCCTGTACGGTTCGTACAACGGCGCGATGGTGGTTTCCCTGACCGAGATCATGCCGGTCGAAGTGCGCACCACCGGCTTCTCCCTGGCCTACAGCCTGGCGACCGCGACATTCGGCGGTTTCACGCCGGCGGCCTGTACTTACCTGATTCACGTGCTGGACAACAAAGCGGCACCGGGCATCTGGCTGAGCGGCGCTGCGGTGATGGGCCTGATCGCCACGCTGGTGCTGTTCCGCAAGGGTCAGACGCGGATTCAGGGTGTGACGGCCGTGAGCTAATAGCTGCGAGCTTCAAGCGGCAAGCTTCAAGCGGCAAGTAAAAACAAAAACGCCCCGACTGGTTCGGGGCGTTTGGGTTTTGAATGACGATGAATTCCACTGTAGGAGCCGGCTTGCTGGCGAATGTGTTGGGTCAGTGCGTGCAATAGTGGATGACACGCCGCCTTCGCCAGCAAGCCGGCTCCCACAGGTTGAGTTCTCCGGTGTAATAGGCCGCGGCGCCAGCCGCAGAACAATGTAGGAGCGCGCTTGCCCGCGATGGCGGTGGGTCAGTCAAAGTATCCAGCGGCTGACACGCCCCGATCGCGGGCAAGCGCGCTCCTACAGGTGATCGGTGTTGAATCCGGAAGCCGCGTCAGGTCAGGACCTGTAGGAGCCGGGTTGCTGGCGAATGTGTTGGGTCAGTGCGTGCAATAGTGGATGACACGCCGCCTTCGCCAGCAAGCCGGCTCCTACAGGATGACTATGCATGGCCCGACCTTACGCCGAGCACTGACCAACAAAAACGCCCCGAACCAGTCGGGGCGTTTCTTTTTGCTTCGCGGTTCAGCTTGCGGCTTGCGGCTTACCGCTTACCGCTGCTTTCAACCTACTTCGGGAAGGCTGGCGGGTTGACCCCGGTCATTTCTTCCATCACGCGAACCACCTGGCAGCTGTAACCGAATTCGTTGTCGTACCAGACGTACAGCACAACGCGGTTATCCATGGCGATGGTCGCTTCGGCATCCACCACGCCGGCGTAACGCGAGCCAACGAAGTCGGTGGAAACCACTTCCAGGGAGTTCACGAAGTCGATCTGTTTGTGCAGATCGGAATACAGCGCGGTGTGGCGCAGGTACTCGTTCATCTCTTCGCGGGTGGTCGCGGTGCCCAGGTTCAGGTTGAGGATGGCCATCGACACGTTCGGCGTTGGAACGCGGATCGCGTTGCCGGTCAGCTTGCCGGCCAGCTCAGGCAATGCCTTCGCCGCTGCAGTGGCCGCGCCGGTTTCGGTGATTACCATGTTCAGCGCGGCGCTGCGGCCACGGCGATCGCCCTTGTGGAAGTTGTCGATCAGGTTCTGGTCGTTGGTGTACGAGTGAACCGTTTCAACGTGACCGTTGACGATGCCGAACTTGTCGTTGACCGCCTTGAGCACCGGCACGATGGCGTTGGTGGTGCAGGACGCCGCAGAGATGATCTTGTCATCGGCGGTGATCTGCTGGTGGTTGATGCCGTGCACGATGTTCTTCAGCTTGCCTTTGCCCGGCGCGGTCAGGACCACGCGGTCGATGCCCGGGCATTGCAGGTGCTGGCCCAGGCCCTCGGCATCACGCCATACCCCGGTGTTATCGACGAGCAATGCGTCCTTGATGCCGTACTGGGTGTAATCCACCTCGGCCGGGTTCTTGGCGTAGATCACCTGAATCAGGTTGCCGTTGGCGCAGATGGTGTTGTTGGCTTCGTCGATGGTGATGGTGCCGTCGAAAGGCCCGTGGACCGAGTCGCGACGCAGCAGGCTTGCGCGCTTGACCAGGTCGTTTTCAGCGCCCTTGCGGACCACGATGGCGCGCAGACGCAGGCCGTCGCCGCCACCGGTTTTTTCGATCAGGATGCGCGCCAGCAGACGGCCGATGCGACCGAAGCCGTACAGTACGACGTCAGTGCCCTTGCGCTCGCCGGAGTTCTGCTGGCCGATGACTTCGGCCATTTCCTCGCGGATGAATTCTTCAGGGGTGCGGCCATTGGCCTCGGCCTTGTACTTCACCGCCAGCTTGCCCAAGTCCACCGAAGCGGCGCCCAGTTTGAGCTCGCTCATGGCTTTGACGAGGGGGAAAGTCTCGTGTACTGACAACTCGCTGGCGTCGGCCTGGCGGTGACGCGCAAAGCGGTGTGCTTTGAGAATCGCGATGACTGAACGGTTGATCAGGCTGCGGCCATAGATCGAACTCACCACATTATTATTGCGGTAGAGCTGACCGATAAGCGGGATCATCGCCTCGGCGAGGGCTTCACGATCGATCCATTCACCAAGACACTGGTCGGGCTTCTGAGTCACGGGAACCTTCCACATGTAGGGGCTGAAAAAAGGGACTACATTATGCACAGGCCTTTGTTTATGAGCAATCCAGACTTTTCACGACCTGGAGCACTACATAATTCCCGGCGCACAAAACTGACAGCGTCTCTGCGGATTAGTTACACTCCCCGGCTTTGCCGCAACGCCTGGAGCTTTAACTTCCGTGCCCGTTCTGCGCCTTCCGATTCTGCCTGCTGCAGCAGGCAAACAACATTGGGGTAACCTCCCCGGTGCCGCCCTGAGTCTCGCCATCGCCGAGGCTGCCAGCGCCGCGAAACGCTTCACCCTGCTGCTCACCGCAGACAGCCAGAGCGCCGAGCGACTGGAGCAGGAACTGAAGTTTTTCGCCCCTGATCTGCCGGTGTTGCATTTCCCTGATTGGGAAACCCTGCCCTACGATCTGTTCTCGCCCCATCAGGACATCATCTCCCAGCGCATCGCCAGCCTGTATCGGCTGCCGGAGCTGGTGCACGGCGTGCTGGTGGTGCCGATCACCACCGCCCTGCACCGTCTGGCGCCGACCAGCTTCCTGCTCGGCAGCAGCCTGGTCCTGGACGTGGGCCAGAAGCTCGACGTCGACGCCATGCGCACCCGCCTTGAAGCCAGCGGCTATCGCTACGTCGACACGGTGTACGAGCACGGCGAGTTCACCGTCCGTGGCGCGCTGATCGATCTGTTCCCCATGGGCAGCAAACTGCCTTACCGCATCGACCTGTTCGATGACGAGATCGAAACGCTGCGCACCTTCGAGCCGGAAACCCAGCGCTCCATCGACAAGGTCGATTCGGTGCGTCTGTTGCCGGCGAAGGAATTCCCGCTGCAGAAGGAAGCGGTGACGCGCTTCAAGGCGCGCTTCCGCGAACGCTTCGACGTCGACTTCCGCCGCAGCCCGATCTTCCAGGACTTGAACAGCGGCATCACGCCGGCCGGTATCGAGTACTACATTCCGTTGTTCTTCGAGGAAACCTCCACGCTGTTCGACTACCTGCCCCAGGACACCCAGGTGTTCTCGATGCCAGGGATCGAAGCGGCGGCCGAGACCTTCTGGAAGGACGTGCGCAATCGCTACGAAGAGCGCCGTGTCGACCCGGAGCGCCCGCTGCTGCCACCGGCCGAGCTGTTCCTGCCGGTCGACGACTGTTTCGCCCGCCTGAAGAACTGGCCGCGCGTGGTTGCCAGCCAGGACGACGTCGAAAGCGGCGTTGGCCGTGAGCGGTTCCCGGCTCAGGTGCTGCCTGATCTGGCCATCGAATCCAAAGCGAGCCAGCCGCTGGCGGCGCTGTCGAAGTTCCTCGGTGAGTTTCCCGGCCGCGTGCTGTTTACTGCTGAGTCGGCCGGTCGCCGCGAAGTGCTGCTGGAACTGCTCGAACGCCTGAAGCTGCGCCCGAAAACCCTGGACAGCTGGCAAGAGTTCGTCGACAGCAAGGAGCGCCTGGCGATCACCATCGCGCCGCTGGACGAAGGACTGGTGCTGGAAGATCCGGCGTTGGCGCTGGTGGCGGAAAGCCCGCTGTTCGGTCAGCGGGTCATGCAGCGTCGACGCCGCGACAAGCGCGCCGACAGCCACGCCAGCGATGCGGTGATCAAGAACCTGGCCGAGCTGCGTGAAGGCGCGCCGGTCGTGCACATCGACCACGGTGTCGGCCGTTATCTGGGGCTGGCAACGCTCGAAGTTGAAAATCAGGTCGCCGAGTTCCTCATGCTGGCCTACGCCGAGGAAGCCAAGCTGTACGTGCCGGTAGCCAACCTGCACTTGATTGCCCGCTACACCGGCAGTGATGACGAGCTCGCGCCCCTGCACCGTCTGGGCTCCGAAGCCTGGCAGAAAGCCAAGCGCAAGGCTGCCGAACAGGTGCGCGATGTGGCCGCCGAGCTGCTCGACATCTATGCCCGACGCGCGGCCCGCGAAGGGTATGCCTTCGCCGATCCGAAACTGGACTACGACACCTTCAGCGCCGGCTTCCCGTTCGAAGAAACCCCGGACCAGCAGACCACCATCGAAGCCGTGCGCGCCGACATGCTCGCGCCCAAGCCCATGGACCGTCTGGTCTGTGGCGACGTCGGTTTCGGCAAGACCGAAGTGGCCATGCGCGCCGCCTTCATCGCCGTTCATGGCGGTCGCCAAGTGGCGATTCTGGTGCCCACCACCCTCCTCGCCCAGCAGCACTACAACAGTTTCCGCGACCGCTTCGCTGACTGGCCGGTGACGGTTGAAGTGATGAGCCGCTTCAAATCGGCAAAAGAGATCAACGCTGCCGTGGCCGATCTGGCCGAGGGCAAGATCGACATCGTCATCGGCACCCACAAGTTGCTGCAGGACGACGTCAAGATCAAAAACCTGGGGCTGGTGATCATCGACGAAGAGCACCGCTTCGGTGTGCGTCAGAAGGAACAGCTCAAGGCCCTGCGCAGCGAGGTCGACATCCTGACCCTCACCGCGACGCCGATCCCGCGCACCCTGAACATGGCCGTGGCCGGCATGCGCGACCTGTCGATCATCGCCACGCCGCCGGCCCGTCGTCTGTCGGTGCGCACCTTTGTCATGGAGCAGAACAAGCCGACGGTCAAAGAGGCGTTGCTGCGTGAGTTGCTGCGCGGCGGTCAGGTGTACTACCTGCACAATGACGTGAAAACCATCGAGAAATGCGCGGCGGACCTGGCCGAACTGGTGCCGGAAGCGCGCATCGGCATCGGCCACGGGCAAATGCACGAACGCGATCTCGAACAGGTGATGAGCGACTTCTACCACAAGCGCTTCAACGTGCTGATCGCCTCGACCATCATCGAGACCGGCATCGACGTGCCGAGCGCCAACACCATCATCATCGAGCGTGCCGACAAATTCGGTCTGGCCCAGTTGCACCAGTTGCGCGGCCGGGTCGGACGCAGTCACCACCAGGCTTACGCCTACCTGCTGACGCCGCCCCGCAAGCAGATTACCCCCGATGCCGAGAAGCGTCTGGAGGCAATCGCCAACACCCAGGACCTCGGTGCGGGCTTCGTGCTCGCCACCAACGACCTGGAAATCCGGGGCGCCGGCGAACTGCTGGGCGATGGCCAGAGCGGGCAGATTCAGGCGGTGGGTTTCACCCTGTACATGGAAATGCTCGAACGCGCGGTGAAGTCGATCCGCAAGGGCGAGCAGCCCAATCTCGACCAGCCGCTGGGTGGCGGTCCGGAGGTCAATCTGCGGGTGCCGGGACTGATTCCGGAAGCCTATCTGCCGGACGTGCACACGCGCCTGATTCTGTACAAGCGCATCGCCAACGCCGCCGACGAAGAGGGCCTCAAGGACCTGCAGGTCGAGATGATCGACCGCTTCGGCCTGTTGCCCGAGCCCACCAAGAATCTGGTGCGCCTGACCTCGCTCAAGCTGAAGGCCGAGCAACTGGGCATCAAGAAAGTCGACGCCGGGCCCCAGGGTGGACGCATCGAATTCGCGGCGGAGACCCCGGTCGACCCGCTGACGCTGATCAAGCTGATCCAGAGTCAGCCCAAACGCTACAAGTTCGAAGGCGCCACGCTGTTCAAATTCATGGTGCCGATGGAGCGCCCCGAGGAACGCTTCGCCACACTGGAGGCGCTGTTCGAGCGCTTGACGCCACCGCCTTCCAAAAAATCGGCTTAAGGATTCACCATGGGTTTGATCCGCTCCTTCACCCTGCTGCTGGTGCTGTTCGCGCCGGCGGCCTTCGCCGATGGCGCCTATCAGGTGGAACTGATCCTGTTCCGCCAGAACGGCGAGCCGGCGGCGACCAATCAACCCGCGCCGGAAGACTGGGCCGCCGGGGCGCAACCGCTGGGCGCGGACAGCCAGACGCCGACAGCGCTGGACGGTCTGGCGAACAAGCTTGAATCAAGCGATGGCTATAAAGTGCTGCTGCACAAAGCCTGGCAACAGGACCTCAGCGCCACGCCGAGCAAGGTGGCGATCAGTGACGGCCAGGAGCAGTTCGGCCACTTCCCCATCGAGGGCACGGTGAGCCTGGGTCTGGCGCGCTTTACCGACATCGACGCGAACTTCTGGGTCAACCAGCTGGACAGCCACGGCGTACTGGTGACCAGCGAGCGCATGCGTCAGGCGACCCGGGTCAGAAACGGAGAACTCACTTATATGGACAACGGAAGCCTCGCCATGCTGATCAAGGTTTCTCCCGTCCAGCCACCCCGTTGATGCAGGCCTAGACGTGGCGTCCAACCTGGAAAAAGCCCTCGCCCTGCCGTGGGAACCGCTGTTCAAAACCCAGTCGGTTGAGCGCGGTCTGGAGTACGCGCGGCAGAACCGCGTGATGCTTGAACACGTGAGCGGCGATGTCGTGCGCACGGTCTGCCGGGGTTCAAGCCTGGAGAACTACACCCAGACGCTGCTGTTCAAGGACCCGGAGCACACGCGCAACTTCATTGTCGGCAAATGCACCTGCCCGGTCAGAAACAACTGCAAGCACTGTGCGGCGGCGCTGTTCTTTTTGCAGGACCCGGAAAACAGCCCCGGCATTCTCGCCGCAGTCGACGGCGAATCGGTTGCCCGCAGGCCGAAAGTCGTCGAGCAAAAACCCAAGTTGCCCGAGCGCCTGGAAAAGAACATCAAGCCCGAGCCACGGCTGATACTCGCCAGCTTCGAATACAGCGCCTACGAGCCGCGCAACGGCAAGATGCAGCGGCACATCCAGCACCGCGCGGCCCTGGCGTTTCGCTACCGGGAATCCTATGTGTCCGGTGTGCCCGCCCCCGGCCGTGGCGGCGACATCCTCTGGCATCTGCCGGACGAAATATTGCGCACGCGCCGCCATCCGGAGCGTGAAGGCGAGTACCGCAAGCAGCTGCAGGAGCTGGGCTTTCGCATCGCCACCCGGCAGAGCAAGGCGCTGCCGGACAGTGCCGGAGAGATGTTCGAACTGCCCACCGACAAGGCCTGGCTGAGCTTCATTCTCGACGAGTTGCCCCGGCTGCGCGCCGAAGGCTGGCAGATCGAAATGAGCGAAGACTTCGGCTTCGACGTCACGCCGGTGGACGACTGGTACGCGGTGGTTGACGACGAACCGGAGCGGGACTGGTTCGATCTGGAGCTGGGGATCATCGTCAACGGCGAGCGGCTGAGCCTGCTGCCGATCCTGATCAACCTGCTGCGCACGCACCCGGAATTGATGACCGCCAGCGGCATCGCCAAGCGGCGCGACGACGAGCAGTTGCTGGTTCAGCTCAACCATTTCACCCAGCGCGGCGGCGTGCCGATTCAGGTGGCGCTGCCCTATGGACGGCTGAAACCGGTGCTGGCGACCCTCGGCGATTTCTACTGGCGCGAGGACGGCAACAACGCCATTCGCCTGAGCACTGCCGATGCCGCGCGGCTGCGGCAGCTCGACGACCTGCCGCTGGTGTGGCAGGGCGGCGACCGGCTGCGGCAGTTTTCCGAGCGACTGGTGAACATCAAAGATGTGCGCGGTGAGGTGCCGGAAGGCCTGAATGCGACGCTGCGGCCTTATCAGCTGGAGGGCCTGAGCTGGATGCAGGCGCTTCGCGAGCTGGAAGTCGGCGGCGTGCTTGCCGATGACATGGGCCTGGGCAAGACCCTGCAAACCCTGGCGCACCTGCTGCTGGAAAAACAGGCCGGGCGACTGGACCGGCCGGCGCTGGTGGTGATGCCCACTAGCCTGATCCCCAACTGGATGGACGAGGCGAAGCACTTCACGCCGCAACTCAACGTGCTGGCGCTATTCGGCACCCAGCGCCATCAGGACTTCAAGCGTTTGCAGGAGTACGACTTGATCCTGACCACGTACGCGCTGCTGCCCCGCGACGTCGAGGTGCTCAGCCAGCAACTGCTGCATGTGCTGGTGCTCGATGAAGCGCAATACATCAAGAACCCCAACAGCAAAGCGGCCCAGGCGGCGCGGCAGTTGAATGCGCGGCAGCGTCTGTGCCTGAGTGGCACGCCGCTGGAAAACCACCTGGGCGAGCTGTGGTCGCTGTTCCATTTCCTGATGCCCGGCTGGTTGGGGGATGCCAAGCAGTTCAACAGCAATTACCGCACGCCGATCGAGAAGCTGGGCAACGAGCAGCGCCTGGAGCACCTCAACGCGCGGATCAAGCCGTTCCTGCTGCGCCGGACCAAAGAGCAGGTGGCGACCGAATTGCCGCCGAAGACCGAGATCGTGCATTGGGTCGAGCTCAATGACACCCAGCGCGATGTGTACGAGACCATGCGTCTGGCGATGGACAAGAAAGTCCGCGACGAGATCACCCGTAAAGGCGTGGGGCGCAGTCAGATCATCATTCTTGAAGCGTTGCTCAAGCTGCGTCAGGTCTGCTGCGACTTGCGGCTGGTCAACAGTGCGCCGGTCAATCCGCGGCAGTCCAGTTCGGGCAAGCTCGATAGCCTGATGGAGATGCTGGAGGAGTTGTTTGCGGAGAACCGCAAGATTCTGTTGTTCTCGCAGTTCACCTCGATGCTGGAGTTGATCGAGGCGGAGTTGAAGCAACGTGGGATCGCGTATTCGCTGTTGACCGGGAAGACCAGGGATCGGCGGGTGCCGGTGCAGGATTTCCAGAGCGGCAAGCATTCGATTTTTCTGATCAGTCTGAAGGCAGGTGGCACGGGGCTGAATCTGACGGCGGCCGATACGGTGATTCACTATGATCCGTGGTGGAACCCTGCCGCGGAGAATCAGGCGACGGATCGGGCGTATCGGATTGGTCAGGATAAGCCGGTGTTCGTGTACAAGATGATTGCGCGGGGTACGGTGGAGGAGAAGATTCAGCATTTGCAGCAGGAGAAGGCGGCGCTGGCGGCCGGTGTGCTGGATGGGCGCAAGGCCGGGGACTGGAAGTTGCAGGATGAGGATATTGCGGCGTTGTTTGCGCCGTTGCCGGTGGTGGCTAAGAAGCTCAAGCGCTAGGCGGGTGTTTTTAGGATCAAGATCAAGATCCTTAAGATCACAAGCGTCTGCCTGGGGGCAGACTGTTTCGCCTTCGGCGAGTTACTTGGAAAAGCACCCCAAGTAACCAAAGGTGCTTGCTCCTGGTTGGGCTCCTCCTTCGTCGGAGTACCTTCACTCCGGTCTCGCTCCGTGGGCCCGCCGCCATCCGCCATCCATGGCGGGGG
>NZ_JBNNGV010000016.1:0-120521 GCF_050268485.1 Pseudomonas sp. NPDC078416
CCCCCGCCATGGATGGCGGATGGCGGCGGGCCCACGGAGCGAGACCGGAGTGAAGGTACTCCGACGAAGGAGGAGCCCAACCAGGAGCAAGCACCCTTGGTTACTTGGGGTGCTTTTCCAAGTAACTCGCCGAAGGCGAAACCGTCTGCCCCCAGGCAGACGCTTTTGATGTTGGCGTAACAAGCATCGCCGCCAATCAGAGCGGCAATGAAACCCGAAACATCGACCCCGCCCCTTCCTCGCTCTCCACACTGATCCGCCCGCCATGAGCGCCCACGATCTGATCGGAGATAAACAGCCCCAAGCCAAGCCCCGCCACCGCATGACTCGCCGCGACCCGCTCGAACTGCTGAAAAATGCGCTTCTGGTTTTCCGCGCTGATCCCGATCCCGTGATCGCGCACCTCCACCCGCGCCTCGCCGGCCTCGCTGTACACCCGCAACTCGATCGGCTTGTGCGCCCCGTAGCGCAACGCATTGGTCAACAGATTCGCCACCACCTGCTCAATGCGAAACTCATCCCACACGCCAATCACAGGCGTCGTCGCGTGCAGCGTTACCACACTGCCGGCCGCGGCGATCTGCGCCGAATAGCTTTCCACCAGATTGACCACCAGCTCCGACAAATCGAATGGACTGGTACGAATCGACAGCTTGCCCGTCCGAATCCGCGACACGTCGAGCATGTCCTCGATCAGCCGGATCAGACTCTGGATCTGCCGCTCATCGCGATCCACCATGGCCCGGAGTTTTTCCATGGTGAACGCCGACGCGTTGTCCTTGGCCAGGTGCAGCTTGCGCAGCTGGGTTTCGAGAATCAGCCCATTGAGCGGCGTACGGACCTCGTGGGAGACGATCGACATGAAGTCATCGCGCATACGGATCGCTCGCTCCAGCTCGCTCTGCGTCGACTTCAGCTCGCGCATCAGGGCTTCCTGCTCCGCGCGGCTGTGTTCGAGCTCTTCGAGCTGCTGCTTCAGGGCCTTGCGCTGACGATACAAGTCGACAAAGACGTTGACCTTGCTCTTCACCGCATGAATATCGAGGGGCTTGTGCAGGAAATCCACTGCACCGCTTTCATAGCCCTTGAACGCGTAATTGAGCTCTCGCCCGGCGGCACTGACGAACACAATCGGAATGTTCTTGGTCTTCTCGGTACCGCGCATCAGCTCGGCGAGTTCGAAGCCGTTCATCCCTGGCATCTGCACGTCGAGAATCGCCATCGCAAACTCGTGCTCGAGCAGCAACGACAACGCCTCGTCCGCAGACAACGCCTTGAACACCTGACGGTCCTCACGCTTGATCAACGCTTCAAGCGCGAGCAGGTTCTCCGGCAGATCATCCACGATCAGCAGTTTGGCTTTGATTTCACTCAGCATGCAATTCGTTCCAGCTCGACAAGCAAGGACCCAATGTCGGGCAAAGGCAGTAGAAAATCCGGCGTATGAAGGGCAAGCGCCGCTTCGGGCATGGCCCGCGCGAGCGCCTGGGCCGGGTCCTGGACCACGGTGAGACCACCGTACTCCTTGATTCGTGCAATGCCGCGCGCGCCGTCGCTGTTGGCACCGGTCAGCAACACGCCGGCCAGTCGGTCACCATAGGCGTCTGCGGCCGATTCGAACAGGATATCGATGCTCGGGCGTGAATGATGCACCCGCTCCTCCTGACTCAGCGACAGGCTCAGATCGTTCTCGATCGACAGGTGATAGCCCGGCCCGGCGAAGTACAGCGTGCCCGGCTTGATGGTCTCTTTATCGTCCGCTTCCTTGACCGGTATCGCCAGGTTCACGGCAAAGACCTCGGCCAACTGACTGCGACGCTGATCCGGCACGTGCAGTACCGCAAGGATGGGCAGCCGAAAGCCCCGAGGCAAGGTACGGAAAATCTTCAGCAACGCTTCGACGCCGCCGGCCGATGCGCCGACCACAATCGCGTCCACCGCCGGCAGTGCGGTCTGCTCCGGGGTAGTGCCAGGAAACGACGTTCTCATGATTTGCGGTAGATCCGCTCGAGTTTGACCAGAGGGTCGAACTGGTTTTTGTAGGCGGAAAAATCCAGGGTTTCCTTGCTGCCCAGCACGAGGAATCCGCGGTGGCACAGGGACTCGTGAAACAGCCCGAACGCGCGGTCCTGCAGCTTCTTGTTGAAATAGATCAGCACGTTGCGGCAGGAGATCAACTGCGTCTCCGAGAACACGCTGTCGGTCGCCAGACTGTGATCGGCGAAAGTGACATTCTCTCGCAGGGTCTTGTCGAAAATCGCGTAATCGTAGGCGGCGGTGTAGTACTCCGAGAATAGCCGCTTGCCGCCGGCCTTCAGGTAGTTCTCGTTATAACCACGCATGTTTTCCATGGAGAAGATGCCTTGTTTGGCCTTCTCCAGGGAATTGGGGTTGATGTCGGTGGCGTAGATGATCGTCCGATCGAGCAGGCCTTCCTCGCGCAGCAGGATCGCCATCGAGTAAACCTCCTCCCCGGTGCTGCACCCGGCAATCCAGATTTTCACCGACGGGTAGGTCTTGAGCAGCGGCACGACTTCTTCGCGGATCGCCAGGAAGTGCGTCGGGTCGCGGAACATCTCGCTGACCGGGATCGTCAGGAATTGCAGCAGCTGCATGAACGCCGAAGGGTCATGCAGCACGCGCTCCTGCAACGCGGAAATGGTCTTCAGTTCAAATTGGCGCAACGCGTGGGCGACACGTCGTTTCACCGACGCACCCGAGTAATCGCGGAAATCGTAGCTGTACTTCAAGTAAATCGCTTCAATCAGCAAGCGTAACTCGATATCGGCGTCTCGTTCTTGGTGCATCGGCAACACTCTGGATCGGGCAAAAAGGCGGTCAATTGATCCGGTTCATTCAGATACGTTCCATCTTCGGCATCCACACGCGAATCAGCGAGAACAGTCGATCCAGATCGATCGGTTTTGCCAGGTAGTCGTTGGAACCGGCTTGCAGGCAGCGATCCTGATCGTCCTTCATCGCTTTGGCGGTGACGGCAATGATCGGCAGCTTGCGCCAGCGCGGGTTCTTGCGGATCTCGATGGTGGCTTCGTAGCCGTCCATTTCCGGCATCATCACGTCCATCAGCACCAGATCGATGTCATCGACAGTGTTGAGCTTCTCGATCGCTTCCAGCCCGTTGCGCCCGACCTCGACGATCGCGCCTTTGTGCTCCAGCGCGCTGGTCAGGGCGAAGATGTTGCGCACGTCGTCGTCGACCACCAGGATCTTGCGCCCTTCGAACACGCGGTCGCGACTGCGCGCGGTCTTGAGCATCTTCTGGCGCTCGTTCGACAGCTGCGACTCGACCTTGTGCAGGAACAGCGTCACCTCATCGAGCAGGCGCTCCGGCGAACGCGCACCTTTGATGATGATGGTCCGCGAGTAGCGCAGCAGCTCTGCTTCTTCGTCACGGGTCAGGTTGCGCCCGGTGTAGACGATGACCGGCGGGAACGCGCAGATCTCGTCGGTGGACATGCGCTTGAGCAGCTCGTTGCCGAGCATGTCCGGCAGTTTCAGGTCGATGATCATGCAGTCGTAGGCGTTGTCGCGCAGCAGATCAAGGGCGTCCTGAGCGAAGCCGACCGCCGTAATCTCGATGTCGTCGTCACCGATCAGGCGCGCGATGCTGTCACGCTGCAAGGCATCGTCTTCGACCAGCAGGATGCGTTTGACCTTCTGCGTGAGCTTGGCTTCGAGGCGGGCGAAGACGTCCTTGAGCTCTTCGCGGGTGGTCGGCTTCACCGCATAGCCGATCGCGCCCATTTGCAGCGCGGCTTCCTGACGGTCTTCGACGGAAATCACATGCACCGGAATGTGCCGGGTGCTTGGCAGCTCTTTGAGGCGCTGCAGAACAGTGAGACCGGAATGGTCCGGCAGGCGCATGTCCAGCAGGACGGCGTCCGGCACGAAAGAGGACGCCAGATCGAAGCCCTCGTCCGCAGCGTGGGCCACCAGGCAGTTGTAGCCAAGCTCATGGGCCAGGTCATAGAGGATATGGGCAAAACGCACCTCATCTTCGATCACCAGAATACAGCGCTTGGTGAACGGCGCCTTTTCACGGTCATCGGCAAAACGCGGAATCGGCTCTGCGGGCGGTGCAGCCTTGGCGGCCACTGGCGTCGGCGGCGTGATACGGGCCGCAACGGGCGCAGGCTGCACGGCAGCCACGGGCGCATCGGCGTACTGCGAAGGCTCCAGCTCGACGTATTCTTCCGGCAGCACCAGGGTGAAAATACTGCCCTGACCCGGCGCGCTGGTCACACTGATCGAGCCGCCCAGCAGGCGTGCCAGATCGCGGGAAATCGACAGGCCCAGGCCCGTGCCGCCGTAGCGGCGATTGGTGGTGCCATCCGCCTGACGGAACGCTTCGAAAATGCTTTCCTGCTGCTCTTCGGCGATACCGATGCCGGAATCGCGCACGGTGAAGGCCACGCCTTCGCCGGGCTGACGGGAAACAGTCAGGCTGACGGTGCCGCTTTCAGTGAACTTGATCGCGTTGGACAGCAGGTTTTTGAGGATCTGCTCCAGGCGCTGGCGATCGGTGTAAAGGGACACCGGCGTGCCCGACTGAATTTCCACCGAGAATTCCAGCTTCTTCTCTGACGCCAGCGGCTGGAACGTCATGCGCAGGCCGTCCACCAGACGGCTGACACTGCTGTTCTCCGGGCGCATGTCCAGCTTGCCGGCCTCGACCTTGGAAATATCCAGAATGTCGTTGATCAAATTGAGCAGGTCATTGCCGGCCGAGTAGATCGACTCGGCGAACTTGACCTGCTCGGCGGTGAGGTTGTCCTGGGGATTTTCCGACAGCAGCTTGGCCAGAATCAGCGAACTGTTGAGCGGCGTGCGCAGCTCGTGGGACATGTTCGCGAGGAATTCGGATTTGTATTTGCTGGAACGTTGCAGTTCGTCGGCGCGGGCTTCCAGCTCAATCTGGGCGATGTGCAATTCTTCGTTATTGCGGTCCAGGGCGTCACGCTGGTCAGCCAGCGCCTTGCCCTGCTCGGCCAACTGCTCGTTGGTCTGCTCAAGCTCGGCCTGCTGGGTTTCCAGGTGGGCCTGGGATTCCTTGAGAATCCGCGACTGCTCTTCCAGCTCTTCGTTGGCGGTGCGCAGTTCTTCCTGCTGCACCTGAAGCTCCTCGTTGAGCTGCTGGGTTTCGGCGAGCACTTCCTGCAAGCGCTGGCGATAGCGCGCCGCTTCGATGGACGTGCCGACGTTCTCGGCTACCAGCTCAAGGAACTCCAGGTCACGGGGCGTCAGCTCGCGCAGAAAGCCCAGTTCGATCACGCCGTTGACGTGGTCATCATTGCTGGTCGGCACTACCACGACACTGCGCGGCGAGCCTTCGCCCAGGCCGGACGTGACTTTGAAGTAATCCTGAGGGACGTTATCCAGGGTGATGATCTGATCCTGCTCGGCCGCTTTGCCGACCACGCCTTCACCGCTGTAGATCGACTGCTCGTGCTGTTCCTGCTCGCGGGAGAAACCATAGGAAGCCACGCGCACCAGACCGCCGTGCTCCTGACGCACGTACACCGCCGCCACCACCGCGCCCAGGTACTGGGCGAAGAAGTGCAGCACATTACGCCCCAGCAGGTTGAGGGTGAGCTGGCCGATGACCTGCTCGGCCAGTTCGCTCTGACCATTGCGCAGCCAGGCGACGTGGGACAAGCGTTCGGCGTCCAGCTGCTGGGCCTTGAGGTTGGCCGCGTAGGTGTCGGACAGCGTGGTCATGTCCCGACGCCCGACCCAGGCAAGAATCCCGCTGACAATGAGAATGAAGGCGATGTACAGCGAGACTGACATCACGGTGGTGTGGGTCACGTCGGTATTGCGTGTCAGACGCAGCTGATGCTCGACGCTTGCCGCCTGTTCGTACTCCTCACGCATCTCGTCGGCCAGGCGCTTGCCGCGACGGTCCTTGATCGGCGTCTGGTAGTCGCCGCCGGTGCGGCGCAAGGTAATCATCTCCTGGGCAAACTCGTTCCACGATGATTGCAGCGCGGCCAGTCGCTTGAAGCGATCCACTTGATCGGGGTTGTCGGCGACCAGCTCTTCAAGGCCCTTGAGTTCGGTGCTGATGGCTGGCTTGGCCACTTCGTAGGGATCGAGAAAACGCTCGTCGCCGGTCAGCAGGAAGCCGCGCATCCCGGTTTCCATGTCCACCGACAGCTTGAGCGAGCGATTGATGTTGTTGATGACCCGGTCGGTGTGCTCGACCCACTGGATCGCCGACAACAGGTAGGAAATCAGAATGACGAAGAAAGCCGCACTCAGCACGCCGACGGCCAGAGGTAAACTGACGTTGCGGCTTAACAGTTTGCGGAAACGTTGCTCATCGACTGCAGAGTTGGTGATCATCGCGAGGGCTCAGGCGGATTCGTCTAAACGACGGAGTTTGCCGCAAACCTCGGCAAAAACTCCAGCTTCAGACGTATAAGGTTGAATTTTCTGACAATAGATCGAGAACATTCGGGCGCGCACTGTACATTTGAGTGCAATCCAAAAGCCACTACACTCAATTGAATCGTGTTGTTGCGGCGAAGAACTTGTCACAATTGCGCCCCCAGCGAAACGCTGTAAACCCCATGCCGTGCGATGCGCTCCCTGCCCAATTAAGGAACTTGCCATGTCCGATTCACCCCGCACGATTCTGGTGGTCGAAGATGACAACATCGTCCGGATGTTGATTGTCGACGTCCTCGAAGAGCTCGACTACAAAGTGCTTGAAGCCGCCGACGCCGCCGAGGCCCTCGCGGTTTTGCACAACGCTGGCCAAACCATCGACCTGATGATGACTGACCTGGGCCTGCCCGACATGAACGGTAAGGACCTCGCACTGAAGGCACGCGAGATCCGCCCGGACATTCCCGTGCTGTTCGCCAGTGGCTACGCGGATTCTGTTGATGTGCCAGAGGGCATGCACAACATCGGCAAGCCGTTTTCCATCGACCAGCTTCGCGACAAGGTCAAGGGCATTCTTGGCAACTGAGCAACGGGCGCAGCGATCCTCGATCCATGTGCTGATCATCGGCTACGTGTGGCCCGAGCCGCGATCGTCGGCGGCCAGCGGACATGTCATGCAACTGATCGACTGCTTCCTCGAACAGGGCTGGCAGATTACGTTCGCCAGCGCCGCCACCGAAGGCGAGCACAAGGCCGACCTGGCCGTACTGGGCATCACTGAAGTCGCCATCGCCCTCAACCACAGCAGTTTTGACGCCTTCATCGGTGAGCTGCAGCCCGACGTGGTGCTGTTCGACCAGTTTCTGATGGAAGAGCAGTTCGGCTGGCGGGTGGAAAAGCACTGCCCCAACGCGCTTCGCCTCCTTGAAAGTTCCGACCTGCAGAGCCTGCGCCATGCCCGTCACCAGGCGGTCAAGGAAGGGCTCGACGGCAAGCCCGATGCTGACCTGACTGATTATTTTCAGACGTCGCGGGATCAACTGTTCACCCGCATGGCGACCACTGACCTGGCCCAGCGCGAGATCGCCGCGATCCACCGCAGTGACCTGAGCCTGATGGTGTCCGACGTCGAGATAGAACTGCTGACCAAGGCATTTTCAGTGCCCGCTTCCCAGTTGCACTGGGTCCCGCTGCTGGTAAGGGAGGTGCCCGATGGCGCTCGCTCCTTTGAAGACCGGGCGCACTTCATCACCATTGGCAACTTCCGCCACGCGCCGAACTGGGATGCGGTGCTGTGGCTGAAAAACACCGTCTGGCCGCTGATTCGCGCGCGATTGCCCGCCGCTCAGGTTCATGTGTACGGCGCCTACACGCCGCCAAAGGCTGCGGCCCTGCATAACGCCGCCCAAGGGTTTCACATCATGAACTGGGCCGAAGACGCGCTGGAGGTGACGGGCGCTGCGCGGGTTTCCCTGGCGCCATTGCGATTCGGCGCAGGGATCAAGGGCAAGATCATCGATGCCATGATTTGCGGCACGCCAACGGTCACCACGCCCATCGGCGCCGAGGCCATGCACGGCGAACTGGCATTTCCCGGAGCCGTGGCCTGTGATGCGCAGGGGCTGGCCGACGCGGCAGTCAGTCTCTACACCGATCAGGCGCGCTGGGAACAGGCGCAACGGGATGGCTGGCAACTGCTGCCGGCGCGCTTTGGCCATGACCGCCATTGCGCCGTGCTGATTGACCGCATCCTCGCGCTGCGGAACTCCCTTGAGGCCCATCGCACGGCCAACTTCACCGGCGCCATGCTTCGCCACCATCAGCACAAGAGCACCCAGTACATGTCCCAGTGGATCGAAGCCAAGAACAAAAACGCCTGAGGCGATTTATCTAACGGACGGCGCGGCGCAACAGATAGGTATCCATAATCCAGCCCTTCTGCGCCCGCGCTGATTCACGTACCTGACGTATCTGCGCGCTGACTTCGTGCAGCGGGCCTGAAATGAGGATCTCGTCAGGAGTGCCCAGATAAGCGCCCCAATAGATGTGCAGATCTTCATCGATAAACCGCTCGAAGGTGCAATGGGCGTCGAGCATCACCACGCTGTTTGTTATGTGCCCGCCCTGCTCTGCTGCAAGCTCCCGGCCGGTGGTGATGTGGATCGGCTCGCCGATACGGTTCAGGCCGATGCGATGCCCGGCCGCGAGCGCCTGCACGCTGGTGATGCCGGGAATGACGTCGTAGGCAAATGACTCACGGCCGCGGGCGAGCACCTGATCGAGAATCCTCATTGTGCTGTCGTACAGCGCCGGATCGCCCCACACCAGAAAAGCGCCGGTCTCGCCTGGCTTTATTTCATCGGCGATCAGCTGCTCGAACAACACGGCGCGCTGCTCGTGCCAGTGTTCGATCCCGCTGCGATAAGACGCCGAATCGTCCCTGCGCCTGGGATCGCTCACCTGCACCAGACGATAGTTATGGCCCTCGATGTAACGCTCGCAAACCTCCCGACGCAACGCCAGCAAGTCGTCATTGGCATAGCCCTTGTCGAGGATGAAAAACACTTGGGTGCTGTTCAGCGCCTTGATCGCCTGAACGGTGATGTGCTCGGGATTGCCCGCGCCGATGCCGATCACGAGGATTTTTTTCATGGGGTGGCGGTTCTCTGGAGGCATTTGCGGAAGGTGCATCAGCGTATCGGGTTGTTGATGGGTGTGGTTAGTCCCCTCCGCAGATCAGCGTCACGCCGCAGGATTGACGATGCTCAAACCGGCCTCTTCCCGGCTGAAGCCGGTCCTACTGAAACACCGCGATCACCTGGTCGGACCGGCTTTATCCGGGAAAGCGTCGGTTGTCACACCGCAAATTTGAGGGTGTTCAAGCTGGGCCTCTTCCCGGCTGAAGCCGGTCCCACTGAACACCGCGGTCACCTAGTGGGACTGGCTTTAGCCGGGAAAGCGTCGGTTGTCACACCGCAAATTTGAGGGCGTTCAAGCTGGCCTCTTCCCGGCTGAAGCCGGTTCCCACTGAAACACTGCGGTCACCTAGTGGGACCGGCTTTAGCCGGGAAGGCGTAGAACGACACAGCGCAGAATTGAGGGTGTTCATGCCACCCTCTTCCCGGCTGAAGCCGGTCCTACTGAAGCCACGCGCCCATCTGCATCTGTTTAAAACCCGCATCTGTATTCCGCCCGGCAAATAGTGCACATTATTCCCACGCCACTCCCCAGACCGGCACGCGCATGACCAAAACAACAAGAGTCACCGACCCTTCCTACGAGTTGATGGATGACCACAACGGGCTGTCGATCATCTACCGCGAGCACGGGTTTCCCTGTCCGCTGGTGCGCTGGCATTTTCATAAGGAATACGAACTGCACCTGATCGTGGCCAGTTCCGGCAAGGTCTTCGTCGGCGATTACATCGGCAATTTCTACCCCGAGACGCTGTTTCTCACCGGCCCCAATCTTCCCCACAACTGGATCAGCCAGATCGAGGAAGACGAAGTCGTGCCCAAGCGCGACATGCTGGTCAACTTTACCGAGGAGCTGCTGGAAAGCGGCAATCAGGTGTTCGCCGAACTCAAGACCCTGGCGCCGCTGCTCGAACGCGCGCAGTACGGCATCGAATTCCGCTGCAAGCGCACCATCCGCCAGGCCACCAGACTGATGCAGAAAATCGCCGACACCACGGGCATGACGCGCCTGGGGCATTTCTTCATTTTGCTGGAAGTACTGGCGGCCAGTGATGATTTCCAGTTGCTGTCGGGCACCACCGCGTCGCAACTGTCCGATGATCACGCCGTGGAGCGCACCAACAAGGCCGTGGAATACATCTTCACCCATTACGCCCGCGAGCTGCCCCTGGAAGAAGTGGCGGACTACCTGGGCATGAAGCCGACCTATTTCTCCCGCGTGTTCAAGCAGGCCACAGGGCGCTGCTTTGTCGAATTCGTCAACCGACTGCGCATCAGCAAGTCCTGCGAACTGCTCGCCGACGGCGACCGGCCGGTGACCGACATCTGCTTCGAGTCGGGTTTCAATAACATCTCCAACTTCAATCGACGCTTCCAGAAGCTCAAAGGCATGACCCCTTCGCACTATCGCCGCCTCGCCGTGCAGCGCCTGACCGAACAAAACCTGTACTGATTCGTTGCCCCTTCCCGCCCTTCAACTACGCTGGAACTGCCCCGCACCATGCGCTGGTGCAGTTCTACGACGTGGCCGTCGGAATTCCCAGTGCAAAAAAGTATCAGTTCAAGTGCGTCGCAGGATTTGTCAACCAGCGCGCACAAGGCTGTAATCAACTGACATTCTTCCTGGCCTCCGGAAGAAACAAAAACAATAACCAAGCTTCTGACGTCCGCCTGGGCGCAGAAGAGGAGTGATAAATGAAGACCTCTGCAAATGTTCTCCTTGCCGGTACCTGTCTGACCCTCCTGTCTCTCTGCACCACCGCCACTGCCGGTGATGTGACCATCGCCACCGTCAACAACAGCGACATGATCCGCATGCAGCGGCTGTCCAAGACCTTCGAAGAACAGCACCCGGACATCAAGCTCAAGTGGGTCGTGCTGGAAGAAAACGTGCTGCGTCAGCGTCTGACCACCGACATCGCCACCAAAGGCGGCCAGTTCGACGTGTTGACCATCGGCATGTACGAAGCCTCACTCTGGGGCGCCAAGGGCTGGCTCAAGGAAATGACCAATCTGCCTGCGTCCTACGCGCTGGACGACGTATTCCCGTCGGTACGCGATGGCTTGTCGGTCGACGGCAAACTCTTCGCCCTGCCGTTCTATGCAGAAAGCTCGATCACCTACTACCGCAAAGACCTGTTCAAGGCCGCCGGCCTGACCATGCCGGAGCGTCCGACCTGGACGCAGATCTCCGAGTTCGCCGACAAGCTGACCGACAAGTCCAAGGAACAGTACGGCATCTGCCTGCGCGGCAAGGCCGGCTGGGGCGAGAACATGGCGCTGATCACCACCATCGCCAACTCGTTTGGCGCGCGCTGGTTCGACGAACAGTGGAAGCCGCAATTCGACCAGCCTGAATGGAAGAACGCGCTGACCTTCTACACCAACGTCATGAAAAAAGACGGCCCGCCCGGCGCCTCCAGCAACGGCTTCAACGAAAATCTCGCCCTGTTCAACAGCGGCAAGTGCGCGATCTGGGTCGATGCCAGCGTCGCTGGCTCGTTCGTTACCGACAAATCCCAGAGCAAAGTCGCCGACAGCGTAGGCTTCACCTATGCGCCCCATGAAGTCACCGACAAAGGCTCGGCGTGGCTGTACTCGTGGGCACTGGCGATCCCGACCAGCGCGAAGAACGACAAGGACGCGCGCGCCTTCACCGAATGGGCCACGTCCAAAGAGTACGCCGCGCTGGTCGCCGAGAAAGACGGCGTGTCCAACGTGCCGCCAGGCACCCGCGCATCGACCTACACCGATGCCTACAAACAAGCCGCGCCGTTCGCCAACATCACCCTGGAATCCCTCAAGGCGGTCACGCCTAAGTCACCGACGCTGAAGCCGGTGCCTTACGTCGGCATCCAGCTGGTGACCATCCCCGAGTTCCAGTCGATCGGCACCTCCGTCGGCCAGCAGTTCTCGGCGGCACTGGTAGGCACATCCACCGTGGATCAGGCCCTGACCAGCGCGCAGAGCGTGGCCGAGCGTGAGATGAAGCGCGCGGGTTACCCGAAGAAGGGCTGACACCCGCTGCCTGAAGGCGGCAGGCGCCGATTGCCTGCCGCCCACGTTCACGCTTTTGCCCGGTTCGGAGTCGACATGAACACCTCAACCCTCACCCCGCGCAGCGCTGCGGCCGATGATAAATCGGCCGTCAAGGGCAGCGTCACCAAGCCCGGCTGGTTTCTGGTCAGCCCCTCGGTGCTGTTGCTGCTGGTCTGGATGATCGTGCCGCTGGGCATGACCATCTACTTTTCGCTGATCCGCTACAACCTGCTCAACCCCGGCGAAAACGAATTCGTCGGGCTGGAGAACTTCGAATTTTTCGTCACCGACGCGGGCTTTCTGCCTGGCGCCATGAACACGCTGTTGCTGGTCGGCAGTGTGCTGGCCATCAGCGTCATCCTCGGCGTGTTGATCTCGGCGCTGCTGGAAGCCAGTGAATTTTTCGGTCGCGGCATCGTGCGCGTGCTGCTGATTTCGCCGTTCTTCATCATGCCGACGGTCAGCGCCCTGATCTGGAAGAACCTGATTTTTCACCCGGTGTCCGGCATCCTCGCCTGGGTCTGGAAACTGTTCGGGGCGCAGCCGGTGGACTGGCTGGCGAATTACCCGATGCTGTCGATCATCATCATCGTGTCGTGGCAGTGGCTGCCCTTCGCGATCCTCATCCTGATGACCGCCATGCAGTCGCTGGATCAGGAACAGAAAGAAGCGGCGCGTCTGGACGGGGCCGGCCCGATCGCGATCTTCTGGCACCTGACCCTGCCGCACCTGGCGCGCCCGATCGCCGTGGTGGTAATGATCGAAACGATCTTCCTGCTCTCGGTGTTCGCCGAAATCTTCACCACCACCAACGGCGGCCCGGGCTTCGCTTCCACCAATCTGGCGTACCTGATCTACAACCAGGCACTGCTGCAATTCGACGTGGGCATGGCATCGGCGGGCGGCTTGATTGCCGTCGTGATCGCCAACATTGCCGCGATCATCCTGGTACGGATGATCGGCAAAAACCTCACCGACAAGTCTTGAGGGCAAGGCCATGATGACGCTCAAACAATCCCGTCGCCTGCAAAGTGCCCTGCTCGGCACCTTGTCGTGGCTGATCGCAGCGCTGATTTTCTTCCCGATCTTCTGGATGGTCCTGACCAGCTTCAAGACCGAGATCGATGCGTTCGCCACGCCGCCGCAGTTCTTCTTCACGCCGACCCTGGAAAACTACCTGCACATCCAGGAGCGCAGTGACTACTTCCACTTCGCCTGGAACTCGATCCTGATCTCCTTCAGCGCGACCATCCTGTGCCTGCTGATCGCCGTGCCGGCGGCCTACTCCATGGCGTTTTTCGAAACCAAACGCACCAAGGGCACGCTGCTGTGGATGCTCTCGACCAAGATGCTGCCGCCGGTGGGCGTGCTGATGCCGATCTACCTGCTGGCCAAAACCTTCGGCCTGCTGGATTCGCGCATCGCGCTGATCGTGATCTACACGCTGATCAACCTGCCGATCGTGGTGTGGATGATTTACACCTACTTCAAGGACATCCCCGGGGAGATTCTCGAAGCGTCGCGGCTGGACGGTGCGACCACGCGCCAGGAAATCTTTCGGGTGCTTATTCCGATCTGCAAGGGCGGGCTGGCCTCGACGGCGCTGCTGTCGCTGATCCTGTGCTGGAACGAGGCGTTCTGGTCGCTGAACCTGACTTCCTCGAATGCCGCGCCGCTGACTGCGCTGATCGCTTCCTATTCCAGCCCTGAAGGGTTGTTCTGGGCCAAATTGTCAGCAGTGTCGACCCTGGCCTGCGCGCCGATCCTGATCTTTGGGTGGATCAGCCAGAAACAACTGGTTCGCGGGCTGTCGTTTGGTGCGGTGAAATAACCGAAACATGATGGTTCCCACGCTCTGCGTGGTAACCAGCGTCCGGACGCTCCGCGTCCAAAGAGCCGACGCAGAGCGTCAAGGGCGGCGTTACCACGCTGAGCGTGGGAACGATCCCGCAGGTAGATGTACGCCGCCCGACATTTTGAAGAATAAAACTGGAGCCCATCATGGCTAACCTGACAATCAGAAATCTGCAAAAAGGCTTCGACGGCCACCAGATCATCAAAGGCATCGACCTGGACGTGAAGGACCGTGAATTCGTGGTCTTCGTCGGTCCGTCGGGCTGCGGCAAATCCACCCTCCTGCGCCTGATCGCCGGTCTGGAAGACGTCACCAGCGGCAGCATCGAACTGGATGGCCGCGAGATCACCCAAGTCACCCCCGCCAAGCGCGACCTGGCGATGGTGTTTCAGACCTACGCCCTGTACCCGCACATGACCGTCGGCAAAAACCTGTCGTTCGCGCTGGACCTGGCCGGCACGCCAAAGGACGAGGTCAAGAAAAAGGTCGATGAAGCCGCGCGCATTCTCGAGCTGGGCCCGCTGCTGGAGCGCAAGCCCAAGCAACTGTCCGGCGGTCAGCGCCAGCGCGTCGCGATCGGTCGCGCCATCGTGCGCAACCCGAAAATCTTCCTGTTCGATGAACCCCTGTCCAACCTCGACGCCGCCCTGCGCGTGCAGACCCGGCTGGAGTTGTCGCGCCTGCACAAAGAGCTGCAAGCGACGATGATCTATGTCACCCACGATCAGGTTGAAGCCATGACCCTGGCCGACAAGGTGGTCGTGCTTAACGGCGGCCGCGTTGAACAGGTCGGCTCACCGCTGGAGCTGTACCACCACCCGGCCAACCTGTTCGTCGCGGGCTTTCTCGGCACGCCGAAAATGGGCTTCCTCCAGGGCACGATCAGCCGCGTCGAAGCCTCGGCCTGTGAAGTGACCCTGGACGCGGGGACGAAAGTGCTGCTGCCCTTCACCAACGCACAGCAGAGCGTGGGCGACTCGGTGACCCTGGGCATTCGTCCCGAGCACCTGGAGCTGGCCAACGAGGGTGATTGCCAGTTGACCGTCATCGCCGACGTCAGCGAACGCCTGGGCAGCGACACCTATTGCCACGTGCGCACCACCTCCGGCGAGCCGCTGACCATGCGGATTCGCGGCGACCTGGCCAGCCAGTACGGCGAAACCCTGAAACTGCACCTGAACAGCGCGCACTGCCACCTGTTCGACGCCCAAGGCCAGGTCATTCGTCGCGCGCTGCAGGCCGCTGCCTGATCCCTCGCACTCCACAGCATTCGGGAACACCGTCATGAAACTGAACAAGCAGAACCTCTCCAACCTGGGCGCCGGGATCGCCATCCCCGCCTACGCCCTCGACGAGCGTCGCCAAGGCATTGCCCACATCGGCGTCGGCGGTTTCCACCGCGCCCACCAGGCGTTTTACACCGACGCGCTGATGTCCCTCGGCGCCAATGAAGGCAGCGGCGAAGGCCTGGACTGGGCCATCTGTGGGGTCAGCCTGCGCGAAGAAGACCGCGGCAATTTTGACGCGCTCAAGGGCCAGGACTTCCTCTACACGCTGTTCGAACTGGGCGACACACCGGACACCGAAACCCGCGTGATCGGCGCGATGAGCCAGATGCTCATGTCCACAGACAGCGACCTGGCGCTGATCGACAAACTCGCCAGCCCGGACATCCGCATCGTCTCGCTGACCATCACCGAAGGCGGCTACTGCATCGACGACAGCACCGGCGAATTCATGAGCCATCTGCCGCAGATCCAGTACGACCTCGAACACCCCGCCACGCCAAAAACCGTGTTCGGTTATCTGTGCGCCGCCCTGACCCGCCGACGCGCCGAAGGCACGCCGGCGTTCACCCTGATGTCCTGCGATAACCTGCCGCACAATGGCGCGGTGACACGCAAGGCCCTGCTGGCATTCGCCAAACTGCGCGACCCGGAGTTGCATGACTGGATCGCTGAAAACGTCAGCTTTCCCAACGCCATGGTTGACCGCATTACGCCCATGACCAGCACCGCCCACCGCCTGCAACTGCATGACCAGAAAGGCATCGACGACGCCTGGCCGGTGGTCTGCGAGCCGTTCGTGCAATGGGTGCTTGAAGACAAATTCGTCAACGGCCGTCCGGCCTGGGAAAAGGTCGGCGTGCAGTTCACCGACGACGTCACTCCGTACGAAGAAATGAAGATCAAGCTGCTCAACGGCAGCCACCTGGCGCTGACCTACCTCGGCGCGCTGAAGGGTTATCGCTTCGTCCACGAAACCATGAACGACCCGCTGTTCGTCGAGTACATCCGCACCTACATGGACCTGGACGTCACCCCGCAACTGGCGCCGGTGCCGGGTATCGACCTGACCGAGTACAAACAGACGCTGATTGATCGGTTTTCCAATCAGGCGATTGCCGACCAGCTTGAGCGCGTGTGCTCCGACGGCTCGTCAAAATTCCCGAAATTCACCGTGCCGACCATCAATCGTCTGATCCTGGACAGCGGCAACATGGACCGCGCTTCGCTGGTGGTCGCGGCTTGGGCGCTGTACCTGCAGGGCAACCGCACCGGCGACTTCACCGGGGAGAACGGCGTGCCGTACACCGTCGTCGACCCGCGCGCGGACTTTTGCAAGGCGCTGGTGGCCGATGACGTGCTGGTCACCCAGCGCCTGCTGGAGGTGGAAGAAATCTTCGGGGCGGCGATTCCTCAGTCCCCTGAGTTCGTGGCATCGTTCGAGCACAACCTGAACAGCCTGAAGCAGTTGGGCGTCAGCAAAACCCTTGAAAACCTGTTGGCGAAAACCGCCTGAGCTTCAGAGCTAACGAGGTGAACATGTTTCTCGGCATCGATTGCGGTACCCAAGGCACCAAGGCGATTGTTCTGGATGCGGTCAGCGGCAAGGTTCTGGGCGAAGGCTCGGGCGCCCATCACATGATCAGTGGCGCCAACGGGCGCCGCGAACAGGATGTGCAGGAATGGCTCGATGCGTTCGAGCAGGCGACGGCGGCGGCCTTGCAGCAGGCCGGGGTGTCCGGCGCGGACATCCAGGCCATCGGCGTGTCCGGGCAGCAACATGGCCTGGTGATGCTGGATGAATCAGGCCAGGTGCTGCGCCCGGCCAAGCTGTGGTGCGACACCGAGTCTTCGCCCGAGAATGATCGTCTGCTGGCGTATCTGGGCGGTCAAGCCGGGTCGCTGGAACGTCTCGGCATTGCCATCGCACCGGGTTACACGGTCTCCAAACTGCTGTGGAGCAAGGAGCAGTTTCCCGAGCTGTTTTCCCGCATCGACAAGATCCTCCTGCCCCACGACTACCTCAATTACTGGTTGACCGGCCGCAGTTGCAGCGAATTCGGCGATGCGTCGGGCACCGGTTATTTCAACGTGCGTACCCGCGAGTGGGACCTCGACATTCTTCAGCACATCGACCCCAGTGGCCGGCTGGTCAAGGCGCTCCCGGAACTGATCGAAGCGCATCAACCGGTGGGCACTATTCTCCCCGCGATCGCCGAGCGTCTGGGCCTCAACCCGAAGGCCATCGTATCCAGCGGCGGCGGCGACAACATGATGGGCGCCATCGGCACCGGCAATATCGCGCCGGGCTCGATCACCATGAGCCTGGGGTCGTCGGGCACGGTCTACGCCTTTGCCGATGCAGGCAACGTCAGCGCACAGCCGTCGGTGGCGACCTTCTGCTCCTCGTCGGGCGGCTGGCTGCCGCTGATCTGCACCATGAACCTGACCAACGCCACCAGTGCCATCCGCGAGCTGTTCGCCCTGGACATCGGGGCGTTCAACGCAGCCGTCGCCTCCTCGCCGATTGGCGCCCAGGGCGTGCTCGTGCTGCCGTTCCTCAACGGCGAACGCGTGCCCGCCCTGCCCCACGCCACCGGCAGCATTCTGGGGCTGGACAGCGCCAACCTGACTCAAGCCAACCTCTGCCGCGCGGTGGTCGAGGGCACCACCTTCGGCCTGCGTTACGGCCTGGACCTGTTGCGCGACAGCGGCATTAAGAGCGATAACATCCGCCTGATCGGCGGCGGCGCTAAAAGCGCGGTCTGGCGGCAGATCGTCGCCGACATCATGGACACGCCGGTCATCTGCACCACCGGCACCGAAGCGGCAGCCTTGGGCGCAGCGATTCAGGCGGCGTGGTGTCATGCCCATGCCGATGCCGGGGGTAACGGCGACGTCGAATCGCTGCAGGCGCTGACCGAACGGTGCGTCAGCCTCGATCCGGCCAGCGAAACCCGCCCGGTGGCCGAACACGTTGCGGCGTATCAGGCGGTGTATCAGCACTATCGCACTCAATTGCAGGGCCTCTGACGGACAGCCCCGTCGGCCTTTATGGAGCAACTATGTATCTGGTCTGTGGCGAAGCACTGTTCGACTTTTTCTGTCAGCCGGACAGCGGACAAAGCAATAAAGTGGGGTATCAGGCCATCGCCGGCGGCTCGCCATTCAACGTCGCCGTCGGGCTGCGCAGGCTGGGCATCGATGCCGGCTTCTTCGCCGGCATCTCCAGCGATTACTTGGGCAAGCGCCTGTTGAAGGTGCTGGCCGAAGAAGGCGTGCGCGATGACTTTCTGGTGCATATCGACGCGCCCACCACGCTGTCGATGGTCGCCGTGGGCGCCGACGGCTCGCCGCAATACAGCTTTCGCGGCGAAGGCTGCGCCGATCGGATGTTGAGCGTCGAGCACCTGCCGACTTTGGACGACAGCGTGCGCGGCTTGCACGTGGGTTCGTTCTCGCTGGTGGTGCAGCCGGTCGCTGATGCGCTGCTGACGCTGGTCCGGCGGGAAAGCGGCAAGCGGCTGATTACCTTCGATCCCAACGTGCGCCTGAATCCGGCGCCGAGCATCGAGCTGTGGCGCAGTCAGGTGGCGAAGTTTGCCGAGCAGGCGCACATCATCAAGGTCAGTGATGAGGATCTGGAGCTGTTGTATCCGCAGAAGGATGCGGCGGCGGTTGCCGAGGGTTGGCTGAAGGACAATTGCCAGTGGGTGATCATGACCCGCGGTCGTCAGGGCGCGACGATATTCACGCGGGCACTGGGCACGTGGTCGGTGGCGGCGCGCAAGGTGGAGACCGTGGATACGGTGGGCGCCGGTGATACGTTTCAGGCGGCGTTGATTGCGTTTCTGACGGAGCGGGGTCTGGATGCACCCGCTGCCCTTGCGGGGGTGGATAAGGCGACGCTGACGAAGATGCTGGAGTTTGCCGTGGCGGCAGCGGCGGTGACCTGTACGCGGGAGGGGCCGGATTTGCCCTATCGGGCGGAGGTGGTCTAGGCGTCTGGCCCTTTTCAGATCAAGATCAACAGCGTCTGCCTGGGGGCAGACTGTTTCGCCTTCGGCGAGTTACTTGGAAAAGCACCCCAAGTAACCAAGGGTGCTTGCTCCTGGTTGGGCCCCTCCTGCGTCGGGGTTCCTTCACTCCGACGACGCTCCGTGGGCCCGCGCCGAACGGACATCCATGTCCTGACGGCGCTCTCGCGGCATCCATGCCGCTCGGCCCACTCCGCGTCGTCTGCGTTCAGCCTGCACCCAAGTCGCGATTGGCGGTGTTTGGACCCTCTGTGTATGAAGATCAAAAGCAGATCAAGAGCTTCCCGGCTAAAGCCGGTCCCACTAAAGCACCGCGACACGCTGTGATCGTTCCCACGCTCCGCGTGGGCATGCTTTCCGTGACGCTCCGCGTCACTTCCCCAGGCCTGAATGCGCGTCGTCTGCGGGACGCGGAGCGTCGGGGGCGGCGTTACCACGCGGAGCGTGGGAACGATCAGTAAATTTGCTGCACGCGCTGCTGTTAGTGGGACCGGCTTTAGCCGGGAAGAGGCCAGCTCAGGCGCCGACATTTTGTGATCGTTCCCACGCTCCGCGTGGGCATGCATCCCGTGACGCTCCGCGTCACCTGCCCAGGCCTTGAGGCGCGTCGTCTGCGGGACGCGGAGCGTCGGGGGCGGCGTTACCACGCGGAGCGTGGGAACGATCAGGATCGGCAACCCCATCTGCGGCCTGCGTGTTCGGAAAAGTCCTTCGGCGTGATGAAGATCCACTGTAGGAGCGCGCTTGCCCGCGAATGCGGTGGGTCAGTGGCGGCTGCGTGGCTGACAGGACGCCATCGCGGGCAAGCGCGCTCCTACAAATGAATGCGCATGCGGTAGTGGGACCGGCTTTAGCCGGGAAGCTTTTGCTCTCGCCCTTGATCTTCTTTCACAAAAAGTCCAGACGACATAAATCGCGACTTGGGTGCAGGCTGAACGGAGGTCTCGCGGAGTGGGTCGAGCCGCAGGGATGCGGCGAGAGCGCCGTCAGGACATGGATGTCCGTTCGGCGCGGGCCCACGGAGCGAGACCGAAATGAGGGTACTCCGACGAAGGAGGAGCCAAACCAGGAGCAGGCACCCTTGGTTACTTGGGGTGTTTTTCCAAGTAACTCGCCGAAGGCGAAATGTCTGCCGTTAGGCAGACGCCCTTGATCTGAAGAAAACCGCCGAAGGCGAAACGTCTGCCCTCAGGCAGACGCCCTTGATCTTACGAACCCCCTGCCGTTAGGCCATTTCCGCCTTGGCCATGGCGATCCTGGTCTTCACCTCCTGCTCAGCGACCTGCTGATCCGTCTTCTGCTTCTGCAGCTCCGTCACCTGCTTGTCCACCGCCGCCTGCTCCTGCGGCGTCATGGCGTCGTATTCCGCCTTGCTGACGCCCGTCAAGCGCTGCCGCACCTTCTCCGCGTCCGTCTGGTTCATGTAGGACAGAAACTGATCCTTCACCGAACCCGAGCCGTCAGAACCCGCTGCGCCATCACTGGCCGCCAGTTCATCGGAGACGCCCTTGCTGACGCTGTCAGAGGACGCGACCTGCTTGTCAGCACTGGACACAAACGCCGCAGCGGCTGCTGCCTTGTCATCATCCGTCACCGACGATGCCGTGTTGGCCGCCGCGGCCTTCAAGTTCACCATCATTTTGGCAAATGACTCGTCATAGCCCTGCTTACCGTCGTTACTGCTTTGCGTCGCGCCTTCACCATTGCTCGCAATCGCCGCCACGGGTGTGGCGGCGCCGGCCATGGCGCTGGTGTAGGCATCCGTGTCCGCCGTGGCGTAGTGCGTATGGCTCACAGCCTTCGACACGAACTGCTGGATGGCACTGTTGCCGATTAACATCTTTCACCTCCTGTTCAGGTTGTCCGATGTACCCCGACAGCAGCAAAACCGATGCCACACCGCCTGATACGCCTGAAAGGCCCGCCAGCACGGGCCTGCAGACCACCCCTCAAGACGGAACTGACCGCAATAATCGACAATGCTTGCCGTCTGCGGCAGGTTCTCGCCGCCGGCTTGCCGTACGGGCCAGTGCACCGCTGACAACCGGAGGCCGCCTTCCTATTTCAGGAACGCCTTCACCGCCTCATTCACCTTGTCTGCCTCACACGCCGGCGCCATGTGCCCGCAATCGCTGTTGAGCACCAGCAACTGCGCGCGCTTTTGAGCGGCCAGCGCCTTGGAAGGCGCCGGGTCCACCATGCGGTCCTGTTCTGACGTGATGACTAACAGCTGCGCCTTGATCTTCTTGGCCAGCATGGCCATATCGCCCTGACGCAACAGATCAAAGGACGTCATGGCCTGCAATTGCCGGTACCAGTCGACCGTACTGAAAGGCTGATTGCCCGGGGTGGCGGGCAGCTTGCCGGCAGGTGCGGGGCGGCTGCCGAGGGTCTTGGCCGCACTACGCTCAGGCGTCCATAGATAACCATTGTGTATCGCCGTGAGCTGTTTGAAGGTCGTGCCCGGCGCATAGTTGCCGTCATTCCAGCCCGGCGCCCGCTCGATGGCGGCCAGTTCTGCATTCCAGGCATTGAGGTCACGTTCGGTCGGGTGTGGCGTGCCGACGATGGTCACCACCTTGCTGGCGAAGTCCGGGTACATCACCGCCCACTGCAGCGCCTGCATGCCGCCCATGGAAATGCCGACGATGGCGTGGGCGTGATCGATGCCCAGGTACATGGCCAGCAACCGATGTTGCGCCTTGACCATGTCGCGGATGCCGAACTGCGGGAATTTCAGACGCGGCGCGCTGGGGCTGTTGGACGGCGAGCAGGACACGCCGTTGCCGATGGCGTCCATCGCCACCACGTACCAGCGATTGGTGTCCACCAACTTGCCAGGGCCGATCATGTCAGCCTGATCGGAGGTCCGTCCGGCGAGCCAGGTGGTCACCAGCACGACGTTATTGCGATCTTCTGCCAGCGTGCCGTAGGTGCGATAACCCAAGTCGCAACGCGAGATCTTGCCGCCGGTCATGTTCAACGAGCCGATGTTCACCCGTTGCTGCTCTGCCGCCTGGCAGATGCCCACACTCATCATGACCAGCAACGCACACAGCGTCCGGTCAGCGTAATGACGCAGTTTCATGGAGTTCCTTAGTGATAAAGCCCGGCGTGCTAGCGCCTGAAAGATTTGAGGCTCCGGAAAACCATGTACATCAACACCATGCCGTCGCGCTGCGCCATCAGCGTAGACGGTTATGGCGTATGAGCGAGGCGAGTTCACGCCTATTTTTTCAGGCCATTCAATGGCCTGAGTCATTTACGGTTCTGCGCCGCTTTTACCCTTGTAGGCGACAGATATCCGACTGAGGACTCCCGCTGCTCCACCGGCGATGGTAGCGTGCGGTGGTTTCTGATCGAATGATCAGACATTTCTTTCAACATGCCTGCCAAGGAATGCCCCACCCAATGGATTTTTCGCTCAAAAAACTCGCCGCCGCCACCTTGATGTTCGCCGGCGTCTCCGCCTTTGCACCGGCTGCCTTTGCCAACCTCACCGCGCAACAGAGCAGCACGATTGTCGGCAGCTTCAAGGAAAACGCCGTCACCGATTTCCGCCAGTTCCTCAAGACCGTCAGCACCACAGATGTGGCCAAGGCGGCGGGCATCGAGCCGGCCATCAGCGCCTTCCTCGCCAACAAAAAGCTGTCCGCCGATGAGCAGAACGATATCCATCGCCTGCTGGGGGTCTACGCGCGGGTGAAATACGGCAGCGCCGCCACCGAAACCCTGCGCGAGCTAGTCGCGATTCCCACGTTCCAGACCGAAGGCGTCGCCCAGCACGACAACCCGGCGTTCGTGAAGATTGCCGAGAAAATCAAAACCCTCGCCCAGTCGTTCAACCTGACCTTCCGCAACATCGACAACCGCGTCTATGAAGTGTCCCTCGAAGGCTCAAGCCCTGAGGTAGTGGGGATCCATGCCCATGCCGACGTGGTTCCGGTCACCCCGGAAAACTGGGTGCTGGCGGACGGCACTCGCCTCGATCCGTTCAAGGTGACCCTGATCGGCGACCGCATGTACGGGCGCGGCACCGAGGATGACAAGAACGGCATCGTCGTCGCGCTGTACGCCATGAAGGTGATCAAGGAAGAGAAGCTGCCGCTGGCGCGCAACTTCAAGCTGCTGATCGACACCACCGAAGAAACCTCCGGCGACGCCATTCCCTATTACTTCGAGCGCAACCCGACGCCGGCCTACAACCTGGCCCTCGACGGCAGCTACCCGGTGGTCATCGCGGAAAAGGGCTACGGCACGGTCATGGCCAGCTTCCCCCGTCGCACTGCCGAAGGCACTGGGGCGGAAATCACTTCGATGACCGGCGGCATGGCGACTAATCAGATCCCGTCGAAATCCGTCGTTACACTGGTTAGCGATCGCCCTGCTGAACTGGCGACCGAATTGCAGAAAGCCGGCGCCGATTACGCCCAACGCAACGGCGGCAACTTCAAGATCGACGCAGAAGTCGCCGGCAAAGACGTCAAGCTGACGGTCACCGGCGTGTCGGCGCATTCTTCCGAGCCAGAGTCGGGGGTCAACCCGGTGGCGCGGATGCTCGATTTCATTAACGGTCTGGACGGCAAAGTCGCGCTCAAGCACAACGCGATCACCGACGCCGCGCGCTACGCCGCTGAAAACTGGGGCCTGGATTATCTGGGTAGCAAACTGGGCGTCGGCTTCAGCGATGAGTTCATGGGGCCGCTGACGGCCTCCCTGACCTACGTGGCGATGGACGACAAGGCCTTCAAGCTGGCGGTCAATCTGCGCGTGCCAAGGGGCAAGTCACCGGAAGCGCTGAAGGCGGAAATCGCACGCAAGCTGACCGCCTGGACCCAACAGAGCCAGATCACGCCAGGCTTTGATTACTCGATCGCCGAGCCGATGTACCGCAATCCCGAGGGCGAGTGGGTCAAGGCGCTGTTGGCCGTGGCCACCGAGAACCTGGGCATGGAGCACAAGTTCGGCACGTCCGCCGGGGCCACGTCAGTGCATGAGTTGCCAAACGGCGTGCAGTTCGGTCTGGCCAAACCCGACGTCAAATACACCGGTCACACCGACGCCGAGTTCAAGACCACCGAGCAGTTCCTGCTGGACTTGCAGATCGTCACCGAGATGATGGGCCGCATCGGTCAGTTGCCGAAACTCTGACCGCTGTGCCTCGGGCCCGCTGCAATGGCGGGCCTGATTTGGGGCGCTGAGTGCAAAGACGTCAGGACTCAGTTCTGAAGTTTTGAGCCTGACCGGCGCACGATCTTGATCGAGTGTTTGAGGTTGGGCTTGCGCGTCACGCTGATCGCCCGTTGGGTGACCGTGTCCAGGGTGATGTTCCAGAAGCCGGTGCTGGGCACGACGATCTTCGCCGGAAAGCGGTCGAAGGCGCCGCCGTGATAAGTGTGCCGACCGCCGTTCTTGAAACTGCGGAAGTTGGCGTCACTCATGAGGCGGATGTTGCAGGCGTTCGAGGACTCGATCACCACGATATCGCCTTCATTCAGGTGTTCGCGTTGGTGGATGAATTTCACGGGGATCCCACGGCAGTGATGAAAACGGGCGCGAGAATATCACGGAGGCCTGGCCTGGAAGGCGTTGCTTACATGACCGCCTGAGCGACAGACCCAAAAAAACCTCATGATCGCTCATGAGGTTTTTTTATGTCTGCAGCCTGGGTTCAATGGTATGGCAACCGACGCATTCCCGGCTAAAGCCGGTCCCACAAGTCGGGGTACACCCGCTGGCCCTCTGGATGCATGGGCTGCTGTTAGTGGGACCGGCTTCAGCCGGGAAGAGGTCGGTGTGTACGCCATCATTTTTGCAGTATGGCGACCGACGCCTTCCCGGCTGAAGCCGGTCCCACTAATAAACCATCACGCCGGGGCGCTGGTGCGGATCAGGTGATCGAAGGCACTGAGGGAGGCTTTGGCGCCCTCGCCGACCGCGATCACGATCTGCTTGTACGGCACGGTGGTCACGTCGCCGGCAGCGAAGATGCCCGGGATGGACGTCTCACCGCGTTGATCAATGATGATCTCGCCCCGTGGCGACAGCTCAACGGTGCCCTTGAGCCATTCGGTGTTCGGCAGCAGACCGATCTGCACGAAGATACCTTCCAGCTCAATAGTGATTTCTTCACTGGTGAGGCGGTTCTTGTAGCGCAGGCCGTTGACCTTCTGCCCGTCGCCGGTCACTTCGCTGGTCAACGCACTGGTCAGCACCGTCACGTTGGGCAGGCTGTGCAGCTTGCGTTGCAGGACCGCATCGGCGCGCAGGTTGGCGTCGAATTCCAGCAGGGTCACGTGAGACACGATACCCGCCAGGTCGATGGCCGCTTCCACACCGGAGTTGCCACCGCCGATCACCGCCACACGCTTGCCTTTGAACAACGGACCGTCACAGTGCGGGCAGTACGCCACGCCCTTGTTGCGGTATTGCTGCTCGCCCGGCACGTTCATTTCGCGCCAGCGTGCGCCGGTCGCCAGAATCACCGTCTTGCCTTTCAGCACGCCGCCGCTGGCGAACTTGACCTGGTGCAGCTCGCCGTTTTTGCCCGGGATCAGCTGCTCGCCGCGTTGCAGGTTGATGACGTCCACTTCGTACTGCTTGACGTGCTCTTCCAGCGCCACCACCAGCTTCGGCCCTTCGGTGTGCTGCATCGAAATGAAGTTCTCGATCGCCATCGTGTCCAGCACCTGACCGCCGAAACGCTCGGCTGCCACAGCGGTGCGGATGCCTTTACGGGCAGCGTAGATCGCCGCCGACGAACCGGCCGGGCCACCACCAACGACGAGGACGTCGAAGGCTTCCTTGGCATTCAGCTTCTCGGCCTGGCGGTCGCCGGCACTGGTGTCGATCTTCGCCAGAATTTCTTCCAGGTTCATGCGGCCCTGGCCGAACAGCTCGCCATTCAGGTAGATGCTTGGCACCGACATGATCTGGCGGTCGGTCACTTCCTGCTGGAACAGGCTGCCTTCGATGGCGACGTGCTGCACGTTGGGGTTGAGCACCGCAAGCAGGTTCAGCGCCTGGACTACGTCCGGGCAGTTCTGGCAGGTCAGCGAGAAGTAGGTTTCAAACTTGAACTCACCGGTCAGGCTACGGGCCTGCTCGATGGTTTCCTCGGAGGATTTGGACGGATAGCCGCCGACTTGCAGCAGCGCCAGCACCAGCGAGGTGAATTCGTGACCCATTGGCAAACCGGCGAAGCGCAACTTGATGTCCTGGCCCGGGCTGTTCAGGGCGAAGGAAGGCGTGCGTACATCGTTGCCATTGGTGTCCAGGGTAATCTTGTCGGAGCTGCTGACGATGTCGTTGAGCAATGCCAGCATTTCCTGGGATTTTGCGCCGTCATCAAGGGACGCAATGATCTCGATCGGGCGAGTGATCCGCTCCAGGTAAGATTTCAACTGAGCTTTAAGATTGGCGTCCAACATGGTTCGGCTTCCTTCTTCACTTTCAGGTCTGGATACGTTCAGGATCTAGCGGGTTCTACAAAAAAAACGCCCGAGCGATGACCGCCCGGGCGTTTTTTGGGGGCGATGCGGTTTACGTGCTCATGGGCTCATCGCCCCCGATCCGGTCATGACGACTTAGATCTTGCCAACCAGGTCCAGGGACGGCGCCAGAGTGGCCTCGCCTTCTTTCCACTTGGCTGGGCAGACTTCGCCCGGGTGTGCAGCAACGTACTGAGCGGCCTTGATTTTGCGCAGCAGCTCGGAAGCGTCACGGCCAACACCGCCGTCGTTCAGTTCGACGATTTTGATTTCGCCTTCCGGGTTGATCACGAAAGTACCGCGGTCAGCCAGACCTGCTTCTTCGATCAGGACGTCGAAGTTGCGGGAGATTTTCAGGGTCGGGTCACCGATCATGGTGTACTGGATTTTGCCGATGGCTGGCGAGGTGTTGTGCCAGGCAGCGTGGGCAAAGTGGGTGTCAGTGGAAACGCTGTAGATTTCGACGCCCAGTTTCTGGAACTCGGCGTAGTTGTCCGCCAGGTCTTCCAGCTCGGTTGGGCAAACGAAGGTGAAGTCAGCCGGGTAGAAGAACACCACAGACCATTTGCCTTTCAGGTCGGCGTCCGACACTTCTACGAAGTTGCCGTTCTTGAAAGCAGTTGCCGTGAACGGTTTGACTTGGCTGTTGATGATAGGCATCAGTGAATCTCCTGAGGGTTGTGAAAATGGGTGTAACAAATTCGATGGGGAGGATACTACGCAAAATCGTCGGCAGGGACTCATTGGCAAAGCTCATGCTGACGATTGGTTTTGACTATCAGGATGCTTTATTAATAGAAGACGTTGTTGAAGAGGATGCGGTAGGGTCACCCGCCCATTCATGTAAAGAAGCTTCCCGGCTAAAGCCGGTCCCACACGTGATTCAGCGCGTCTCGATAAGACTGCGCACACGCACGGCAAGTTCGTCGATACTGAAGGGTTTGGTGAGCAGATCCATGCCATCGTCGAGGAAGTCGCCTCGCACTTCAGCTTCCCGCGCATAGCCGGTGATGAACAGCACCTTCAGCCCGGAACGATGCTGGCGGGCCACCTCTGCCAGCTGGCGTCCGTTCAAACCCGGCAGCCCGACGTCCGTCACCAGCAGGTCAATCGGCTCGGCGTCCTGCAGCACGATCAGCGCCTCATGGCTGTCGCAGGCCACGTTGACGCGATAGCCCAGGTCTTTCAACACATCCACCACCAGCATGCGCACGTCAGGCTCGTCTTCGACCACCAGCACGCGCTCGCCCAGGCTGGCGCGGGGCGGTTCGATGCTGCGAGCGACGGCAGGTGGAAGTTCGGCAACATCGTGATGACAGGGCAGCAGCAAATCAATCCGCGTGCCGCGCCCTTCTTCACTGGAAATACTGACCCGGCCACCGGTCTGGTTGATGAAGCCATAGACCATCGACAGGCCCAGCCCGGTGCCCTGCCCGATCGGCTTGGTGGTGAAGAACGGATCGAACGCCCGCGCAATGACCTCGCTGGACATGCCCTGCCCGGTGTCCTGGACACGCAGGCGCACGTAGTCACCCGGTGCCAGCGCATCCTGCAAAAGGGCAATGTGGGTCAGCTCGGTCTGAATCAGCAGCCGGCCGCCATCGGGCATCGCGTCCCGGGCGTTGATCACCAAGTTGAGCAAGGCGTTTTCCAGTTGGTGCTCATCGGTGTTGGTCAGGCACGAGGTCGTGTGCAGATCGACCTCCAGTTCGATGCTTTCGCCAATGGTCCGGCGCAGCAGCTCTTCCATCGACGTCACCATGTGGTTGACGTCGACGGGCCTCTGATTGAGGGACTGGCGACGGGCGAACGCCAGCAGCCTATGGGTGAGCGACGCAGCGCGGTTGGCCGAGCCCATGGCGGCTTCGATGTAACGATCGATCTCCGACACGCGCCCTGCGGCCACCCGACGCTGAATCAGGTCCAGCGCGCCGAGCACGCCGGTCAGCATGTTGTTGAAGTCATGGGCGATGCCGCCAGTCAACTGGCCAATGGCGTCCATTTTCTGCGCGTGGCGCAGCGCCTCTTCCGCCTGGGCGCGCTCGTTGATTTCGATCTGCAGGCGCTCATTGCTTTCCGCCAGCTCGCGAGTGCGCGCGGCGACGCGCTGCTCCAGACTCTCATTGAGCTCGCGCAGCGCGTCCTCGGCGCTGACCTGCGCCGTGATGTCCGTGCTTGTGCTCAACCAATGGGTGATGCTGCCGCGCTCATCGCGGATCGGCAGCGCGCGGGAGAGGAACCAGCGGTACTGGCCGTCCTTGCCCCGCAGCGGGAACGTGTCCTCCCACAACGAGCCGGTCGCAAAGCAGCGCTGCAGGCGCGACTCGACCCGCTGGCCATGGTCAGGGTGATGCAACGATCGCCAGCCCAGCGCCATCATCGCTTCATGGGATGTACCGGTGTAGCTGTACCAGCGTTCGTTGTACCAATGGATGCGCCCGGCAGGGTCAGCGATCCAGGCCAACTGACTCATGTTGTCGGCGAGGCTGCGAAACTGCCGCTCACTTTCCTCAAGCGCTTCGGTTCTGGAAAGCACCTGGTCGTCAGGTCCTGCTGGATTCAAGGGCATGGCTGCCGAAAAACTCGTGCTGGTCAAAGAGTGGGTCCGTCCCTAAAAGCAATGGCTCGTCCGGCTCCCTCCATGGAGGCCGGACCGTTCACGTGTGCTGTGCGATGTTCAACAACACGTGCCTGGGTAATGCTTAGCGCGTCGGTGTGCGCATGGTGACGAATTCTTCCGCCGCCGTAGGATGGACGCCGATGGTGTCGTCGAAAATCTGCTTGGTGGCGCCCGCCTTGAGCGCGATCGCCAGGCTCTGGATGATCTCGCCGGCGTCCGGGCCAACCATGTGGCAACCCAGCACGCGGTCGGTTTTGGCGTCGACCACCAGCTTCATCAGGGTGCGCTCCTGGTTGTCGGTCAGCGACAGCTTCATTGGCCGGAACTTGCTTTCGAACACCTGCACCTCATACCCGTCCTTCATGGCTTCGGCCTCGGTGAGACCAACCGTGCCGATGTTCGGCAGGCTGAACACGGCGGTGGGAATGTGGCGGTAATCCACCGGGCGGTACTGCTCGGGCTTGAACAGGCGCCGTGCAACGGCCATGCCCTCGGCCAGCGCCACCGGCGTCAACTGCACGCGGCCAATGATGTCGCCGACGGCGATGATCGACGGCTCGCTGGTCTGGTAGTCACCGTTGACCTTGATGAAGCCCTTGTCATCCCGTTCGACGTTGACGGTGTCCATGCCCAGGTTATCGAGCATCGGACGGCGCCCGGTGGCGTAGAACACGCAATCGGTGTTGAACGTGCTGCCGTCGTTCAGGCTCAGCTGCAAGGTGCCGTCGGCCAGCTTCTCGATGCGGTTGATTTCGGTCTTGAAGCGAATGTCCATGTCGCGCTTGGCGAGTTCTTCGTGCAGATGGGTGCGTACGCTTTCGTCGAAGCCGCGCAGGAACAACTCGCCGCGGTACATCAGCGAAACGTCAGCGCCCAGGCCGTTGAAGATCGAGGCGAACTCCACGGCGATGTAGCCGCCGCCCACGACGACAACGCGCTTGGGCATCTGCTCGAGGAAGAACACTTCGTTGGAGGTGATGGCGTGCTCGCGGCCTGGAATGTCCGGCACCTGCGGCCAGCCACCAGTGGCGATCATGATGTGCTCGGCGGTGTGAACCTGGCCGTTGATTTCGACTTCATGGGGGCCGCGCAGGCGCGCGTGGCCCTCCATCAGTGTCACCCCGCTGCTGTCCAGCAGCTTGCGGTAGACGCCGTTGAGGCGACTGATTTCACGGTTTTTGTTGGCGATCAGAGTGGGCCAGTCGAAATGCGCTTCGCCACTGCTCCAGCCATAGCCTTTGGCTTGTTCGAAGTCTTCGGAATAGTGCGCGCCGTAGACCATCAGCTTCTTCGGCACGCAACCGACGTTGACGCAAGTGCCTCCCAGGTAACGGCTCTCGGCGACGGCCACGCGCGCCCCGAAACCGGCGGAAAACCGCGCCGCCCGGACGCCGGCCGAGCCTGCGCCAATTACAAAAAGGTCAAAGTCGTAGCTCATGTGTCTCTCCTAAGCGATGCGCTAGCATAACCGCTTGAGCGCGCTCGGCAAGTTCCGCAGGACAGAAACGACAAAGCCACCCGAAGGTGGCTTTGTCTTACATACAGCGGCGTGGCAAAAGCCAGTACAGCTGCTGTTATGTGCTGATTACAGTTCTTTGTAGAAATGCTCGAAGCAGAAGTTGGTAGCTTCGACGTAGCCGGCCGCACCGCCGCAATCGAAACGCGTGCCTTTGAATTTGTAGGCCAGTACGTTGCCTTCAGCAGCTTGCTTCATCAAGGCGTCCGTGATCTGGATTTCACCGCCTTTGCCCGGCTCGGTGTTTTCGATTTTCTCGAAAATGTCCGGCGTGAGGATGTAACGGCCAATGATCGCCAGATTCGAAGGAGCATCTTCAGGCTTTGGCTTCTCGACCATGTCGGTCACGCGGAACAGGCCAGGCTTGATCTCTTCACCAGCGATTACGCCGTATTTGTGAGTCTGATCGGCAGGCACTTCCTGAATGGCGACGATGGAGCATTTGTATTGCTTGTGCAGCTTGACCATCTGCTCCAGGACACCGTCACCGCCGGGATTGACACACAAGTCATCCGCCAGAACCACGGCAAATGCTTCGTTGCCAATCAGAGGGCGGCCGCTGAGGATTGCGTGGCCCAGACCTTTCATTTCGGTTTGACGGGTGTAGGAGAAGCTGCATTCGTCGATCAGTTTGCGGATGCCGACCAGGTATTTCTCTTTGTCGGTGCCTTTGATCTGGTGTTCGAGCTCGTAGCTGATATCGAAGTGGTCTTCCAGCGCGCGCTTGCCGCGGCCGGTGACGATGGAGATTTCGGTCAAACCGGCCTCCAGGGCCTCTTCTACGCCGTATTGGATCAGTGGCTTGTTGACAACTGCCAGCATCTCTTTGGGCATGGCCTTGGTCGCTGGCAAAAAGCGAGTGCCGTATCCGGCTGCAGGGAACAAGCATTTCTTGATCATATAAATCCTTGATGAGCTGGGGGTGTTGCGGCGCAGTCTAATGAGGCGGCGATAACCTTACAACGCCGCTACTGGCCGTTCGCTGCCTAGGTAGAGGAACGCTGACGCAGATAGTTCCGCAGATAGTTCCGCAAATAGCTCAGCAACCAGTTCCCTCGCCACGCTTCACCCACTGATTATTGGAATTCCATGCTGTCCTTCGTACGAGGGCATCCAGCGCCGCGTAACCGCCGTTCGGTGACCTTCGCAAGCGTAGCCCTGTTCGCCATCGCCCGTGGGAAATTGTGCGATTGCCCTTTGGCATTTGCCGATTATCATGGGCGCCTGAATCACTAATCGAGACGAGTCGATGTCTGAAGTCAAAAGCGTGAACGGGTACCAGATCAAAAAGCTCCAGGACGGCCAATGGTGGCTGGTAGGCCACGACGGTGAAGCCGTGGCAGGCCCGTTTTCCAGCGAGAGCAGCGCCATTGAAGTCGCCGCCGTGTTTGAAGACACGCCAGCCCCGCGTCGTCGGGCTGACAAGAAGGACTGATCAGGCGGCCCGGCCCTCTCTGCAATGGAGTGCGGCCGAGGCCTCTCTTGCGCAGCTTCGGCCACGGATGCCGCCGCGGGAGTCCTGCAAAAATTCTACGGTGATGCCGGAACGATGGCACCGCCTCTCAGTCTCAGACTAGCAATTCCCACACCGCCCCTCATCGCGAAGCATTCCACCATGATCAAGATCTTATCCGTCATTGCTGTACTGGCCCTGACCGGCTGCGCGACTGCGCAGAACACCTATCTCAAGGACGGCAAGCAGGCACTGAGCATCGACTGCTCCGGCGAAGCCATGTCCTGGGCCGCCTGTTACGAAAAGGCTGACGCTTCCTGCGCGGGCACCGGTTACAACATCGTCAGCACCAATGGCACGCCGCAACCCAAGGAAGATGACAAAACCCTGGGTGTAGATGTCGGCAACTATAAAAACCGCACGGTGCTGGTGGTCTGCAAATAACGTCTCACCCTCTGACCGTTGAACCGCGTCACGCTTGATCCGCCCCGCAACCGCGTCACTCGCCCGAGATACAGGCCGTCACGGCGTGCTGCACGTCCTTGGGCCGCAGGGGGTTGTTCGACAAGCGCTCGAACAGCTTGATCGAGCTGCCGCTGGAGCGGGTCTCGATGTCGACGATGGCAGCAGGGTCACTGGTCAGCAACTTCTGTGGAACGATGATGCGCAGGCCCTCTTTGTGCGGCTCGATCTGCGGCGGCTTGCGGCTGTCAGAGATGCGTCCGACAAAGCACGCGGCATAATCCTTCGGCGACTTGCCGGACATGACGCTCATGGTCGCCGGGGTGTGTTCGATGTCCGTAACTGTGGCGCAACCGGTCATCGCCAGGGCCAGAATAACAACCGCCAATTTCATACAATCCCTCCAGTAAAGGTGCTTACGACAAGCCCGACCCGGATTAAATCCCGTGGGTCTGCTTTTTTAACGGCCCGCTTGACTGCCGGCCTTGCTCTCAGCGCCGCACGGAGCTGAGCTGAGCTGAGCTGAGCTGAGAGCAGCGCAATAAAACCCGCCGGGATGATCAATGCCCAGGCTCGCCGTGCTATGGTTTCGGGTTTTCGAGAACGCTGTCTCCGGAGACACCCATGAAATTCGTACACCAGCGCGAGCACCTCAACGAAGAGGACGTGGTCGTCATCGAGTGCTCCCAGCTCTGCAACATACGCCTGATGAGTGATGCCAACTTCCGCAGCTTCAAAAACGGCGGCCGTCACACCTACCACGGCGGCGCCTTCGACCGTTTCCCGGCCAAGATAGCAGTGCCGAGCACCGGGTTCTGGAACATCACCATCGACACCGCTGGCCGCAAACTGGACAGCAACGGTGGGCGCAAAACCGCTTTCACCCATTCGATCAAAATTGTCCGCCGCTCGTCCTCGCGTCTGAGCTGATGCGCCATTGAACACCGGATGGCGTGAAATCTTCGTGTTTTTTTTGCGAACATCCGGTCAGCTTTTCCAAGGAGTCAAATGTGAGCACCCCTGCCCCCGTCGTCAAATATGCCATCAGCTATAAGCTCAACGGCGAGCGTCGTTTCGAATTTGCCCTGTTGCAGTCACCTTCCCCCGAGGAAGCGCTGGCGGCCCTGCAGAAGATGCACGGCGAAGGTGGCGATGTCATCAGCGATGTAAAGGTCAGCAAGGCGCTGTAGACCCAACCTGAAACGGGGACGCCCATGGTGATGCAGCGCAAAGGCACGACGCCGGCGACGTTCGATCTGTTCGCGGAGGATACGCCGCAACCGCCTTCACGGGAGCAGATCGGGCCGGAGTCGTACGTGTTCCGTGGCTTTGCCCTGCCCTTTATCGAGCCATTGCTGCCTGCCCTGGAGTCGGTTCTGACTCAGGCGCCGTTCCGCAACATGGTCACGCCCGGTGGCTACACGATGTCGGTGGCGCTGAGCAGTTGCGGGGAGTTCGGCTGGACCACTGATCGAAGTGGCTATAAATATTCTCCGATTGATCCCCTCACGGGGCAGCCATGGCCGGCAATGCCCCAGGTCTTCATGGAGCTCGCGGTGGCGGGGGCTTCGGCGGCAGGCTTTGCGGGGTTTGTGCCGGATGCGTGTCTGATCAATCGTTATATCCCCGGGGCCAAGATGTCGCTTCATCAGGACAAGGATGAGCGCGGTTTGGAGTGGCCGGTGGTGTCGGTCTCGCTGGGGTTGCCGGCGATGTTTTTGTTTGGCGGGCTTGAGCGCGGTGATCCGACCCAGCGGGTGCCTTTGTTTCATGGGGATGTGGTGGTGTGGGGCGGGGTTGATCGGTTGCGTTTTCATGGGGTGTTGCCGATTCGGCAGGCGGAGCATCCGCAGTTGGGGGAGCAGCGGATTAATTTTACTTTTCGTAAGGCGCGGTGATCGGGGCTGTTTTTGAGGATCAAGAGCGTCTGCCTAGGGGCAGACGGTTTCGCCTTCGGCGAGTTACTTGATAAAGCCCCAAGTAACCAAGGGCTTATGCTCCTGGTTGGGCCCCTCCTGCGTCGGGGTTCCTTCACTCCGGTCTCGCTCCGTGGGCCCGCGCCGAACGGACATCCCTGTCCTGACGGCGCTCTCGCCGCATCCATGCGGCTCGGCCCACTGCGCGCCGTCTACGTTCGGCCTGCACCCAAGTCGCGATTGGCGGTGTTTGGGCCTTTTGTGGTCGAAGATCAAAAGCAGATCAAAAGCTTCCAGCTGAAGCCGGTCCCACAGAGTGCGCCGCCAATCTCAATGACTGCACGCGCTGCCTTTAGTGGGACCGGCTTTAGCCGGGAAGAGGCCACTGTGAGCACCTGCAACCTCGCGGTATAACGCAAAACCCGTCCCCTGATGCTGATCGTGCCCACGCTCCGCGTGGGTATGCAGCCTCGGACGCTCCGCGTCCATCCCGGGCTAAAGCCGGTCCCGCTGATCGGCACGATCGCCTGGACCTCTTCCACTAGGGCTGTGGGGTGGCGCGGCTTTTAACGGGGCAGATGACGCGGTGCAGGTTCAGCGCTGTGTTGATGATGCCAATGTGGCTGAAGGCCTGGGGGAAGTTGCCGAGCATGCGGTTTTGCTGGGGGTCGTATTGTTCGGCGAGGAGGCCGACGTCGTTGCACAAACCGCACAGGCGTTCGAAGAGGATTTGGGCTTCGTCGTCGCGGCCTTGCAGCACGTAGACGTCAGCCAGCCAGAACGAACACACCAGGAATGTCCCTTCGCTGCCCGACACGCCGTCGGTGCTGCGTTCGCTGTCGTAGCGCAGCAGCAGGCCGTCTTTCATCAGCAACTGTTCAATCCGCGTGACGGTGCCGGTGACGCGCGGGTCGTCGACGGGGAGGAAGCCGGTCAGCGCGATCTGCAGCAGGCTGGCGTCCAGTTCCGTGCCGCCATAGGTCTGCACAAAGCTGCCCAGTGCGGCGTCGTAACCGTTGGCGCAGACGTCGGCGTGGATCTGATCGGCGACCTCCCGATAGTGCCTGCCCCGTTCGCGGTCTTCCGGGTCGTCGCTCTTGGCCAGGACCCCGGCATTGCGGTCGAATGACACCCACGCCATGACTTTGGAATGGGTGAAATGCCGTGGCGCCGAGCGGATTTCCCAGATGCCGGCGTCCGGTTGATGCCAGACCTTTTCCAGAAACGGCATGATCACTTTCTGGATTTCCGTGCTGCGGGGCAGCGCCGGCAAACCGTTTTTAAGCGCCTGGGTCATGGCGTCGGCGACTTCGCCGTACACGTCCAGCTGCACCTGACTCGCCGCGCCATTGCCGACCCGCACGGGACGCGATTGCTCGTAGCCGGCCAACCATGGCAACTCATACTCCAGCAAGCGCCGCTCCCCCGCCAGTCCATACATGATCTGCACCTGTTCCGGATTGCCCGCGATGGAGCGCAGCAGCCAGTTGCGCCAGGCGGTCGCTTCTTCGAAGTAGCCCAGGTTCATGAATGCCAGCAGGGTCATGGTCGCATCGCGCAGCCAGCAGAAGCGGTAATCCCAGTTGCGCTCGCCGCCCAACTGCTCGGGCAGCGAGGTGGTCACCGCCGCGACGATGCCGCCGGTGGGCGCATAGGTCATGGCCTTGAGGGTGATCAGCGAACGCTTGACCTGATCCGTCCAGGGCCCGACATCCGGACAGCGTGAGGAGAAATCAAGCCAGAACGTTTCGGTCTGCCGCAGCGCCGACTCGACATCGAAGCCCTCGCGCACCGGCTCGTGGGAGGCCTGCCAGGACAGCGCGAAGCCCAGCCGCTGACCGGCCTCAACGCTGAACAGGCTCTCGGTGTGGTGGTCCATCGGGTGCAGTTCGGCAGGCGTGCGCAAGACCAGCATGTCCGGACCGGCAACGGCGGTCATGGTGTGCGGCTCGCGCTTCTCGACCCACGGCACGGTGCTGCCGTAGTCAAAGCGGATCGCCAGATCCATCGAGAAATCCACGCGCCCTTCCACGCCGACAATGAGGCGCACCACGCTGCTGTCGATCTCCATGGGCATGAAGTCGATGAGCAGCGCCTGCCCTGTGTCGGTGGTGAAGAGGGTTTCGAGAATCAGCGTGCCGTCGCGATAACGGCGGCGCGATTGAGCACTGCCGTCAACCGGGGCCAGCTTCCAGCGACCGTTGTTGCTGTCGCCGAGTAGTGCGGCGAAACAGGCCGGCGCATCAAAGCGCGGGAAGCACAGCCAGTCCAGCGCCCCGTCGCGGGCCACCAGCGCTGCGGTCCGGCAGTTGCCGAGCAGCGCGTAATCTTCGATCAATACAGCCATCGGGCGGTTATCTCTCTTGGTGAGCACTTTATCGTTGTTGTGCGCCGTGCCCTTGAGTAGCTGCACCCACGAGTAGCAGCGCAACCGCTGCCCCGAATCATCGAGGCAGGATGTAACGCTCGATGGCCGTGGCCAGCCCGTCATCGGCATTGCTGTCGGTGACATAGTTGGCTTGGGTCTTCACACCCACTTCGGCCTGCCCCATCGCGATCGACAGCCCGGCGCGGAGGAACATCGCCACGTCGTTGCCCGCATCGCCGATCGCTGCGGTATGGGCCAGCGGCACGCCCAACGCATCGGCCAGCGTCTCAAGGGCCGTGCCCTTGTTGGCGTCCAGCGCGGTGACGTCCAGGTAGTAGGATTGTGAACGCGCTGCCAGTGCAGACTCGGCGATCAGCGGGTTGAGCTTGGCCTCGAGGCGCTTGAGCAGCTCGAAGTCCTTGCTCGCGGCGACGATCTTGTCGATGCGGTCCAGGTACTCGTCGAAGCTGTCGACCTGAACAAAGTCGTAGCCCAGCGTATTGCGCTCATGGTCGACGTAATCGCCTTCGGGATTGAGCAAAAACCACTGGTCATCGGCGAACACCCAGACCGCCACCGCCTCGCTGGCGAACAGCTCCAGGCTGGTGCGCGCCGCTGCAGCATCAATGCGGTGGGCCTTCAGCAGGCTGCCGTCAGGATTGATGATGTTGGCGCCATTGAATGCCACGGTCGGCAGCTTGATGCCCAGGGCTTCGATCTGCTGACGCATGGCACGCGGCGGACGGCTGCTGGCGACCGAGAAATAAATACCGGCCTCCTGCAGCTTGCGCACGGCGTCGATGTTGGCCTGGCTCAGGCTATGATCGGGGTGCAGCAGCGTGCCGTCGATGTCAGACAGCATGAACTGGATGAGGGACTGCGAAACGTCACTCATCCCAGGCGCTGCCAGGTGCGGCCGTCACGGGCCAGCAACTCATCGGCCGCCGACGGCCCGTCTTCGCCCGCATGGTACAGCTCCACTTGCGGATCCTTGGCCCAGGCATCGATGAAGGGCTGCACGGCACGCCAGCCGTTTTCGATGTTGTCGGCACGCTGGAACAGGGTCTGGTCGCCGGTCAGGCAGTCGTAGATCAGGGTTTCGTACCCCGTCGACGGTTGCATCTCGAAGAAGTCCTTGTAGGCAAAGCCCAGCTCGATGGTCTGCATGTCGAGGGTCGGCCCGGGCTTTTTTGCCTGCAGATCAAACCACATGCCTTCGTCAGGCTGGATCTGGATCTTCAGAAAGTTTGGCGCGGGACGGCCGACATCGGTGTCACGAAAGTGCGCGTAAGGCGCGGGTTTGAAGCATATGGAGATCTCGGTGTCGCGCACGCTCATGCGCTTGCCGGTGCGCAGGTAGAACGGCACGCCCATCCAGCGCCAGTTGTCGATCATCACCTTGAGGGCGACGTAGGTTTCGGTGTTGCTCTCGGGATCGACACGGTCTTCCTGGCGGTAGCCGGTCACGGCCTTGCCGTCGATGCTGCTCTCGGAATACTGGCCGCGCACCGAGTTGGCCAGCGCTTCCATTTCCGACCAGGGCCGGATCGCACCGACCACCTTGGCCTTTTCGCCGCGCACGGCATCAGCACCGAATGCAGCCGGCGGCTCCATCGCCACCATCGCCAGCAGCTGGAACAGGTGATTGGGCACCATGTCCCGCAACGCGCCAGTGGTTTCGTAAAAGCTGCCACGGGTTTCGACGCCCACGGTTTCGGCCGCGGTGATCTGCACGTGATCGATGTAATGGTTGTTCCAGAACGACTCGAACAGACCGTTGGAGAAACGGCTGACCAGAATGTTCTGCACCGTTTCCTTGCCCAGATAGTGGTCGATCCGGTAGATCTGCTTCTCGCTCATGACCTTCAGCAAGCAGTTGTTCAATGCCACCGCACTGGGCAAATCGTGGCCGAACGGCTTCTCGATCACCACGCGACGGAAGCTCTCGTCGTCTTCAACCATCAGCCCGGAAGAACCCAGACGCTGGGTCACTTCGCTGAAGAAACGCGGTGCGGTCGCCAGGTAGAACACGGCGTTGCGGGTGCCCGTGCTCTTGATCTTCGCGTCGATGTCCGCGTATGTGGAATCGTCGAGAAAATCACCGGTGATGTAGGTGATGCGCTTCGACAGGCTGCCCCACAGCGCCGGGTCCAGAGGCTCTTCGCCGCCCTGGGCGACCTTGCTGGCCGCCTCCTGACGAATGAAGTCCTCGAGCTTTTTGGCGAAATCGGCATCGCTGACGGTGTTGTGGTCAACACCGACGATGTGCAGGTCTTCCCCCACCAACCCGTCGCGAAACAGGTTGTAGAGGGCCGGCATCAACAGCCGCTTGACCAGGTCACCATGGGCGCCGAAGAGGAACAGCGTGGTCGCCGGAGCGACCGGCGCATTCTGCTTGCTGCGGGATAAACCCATTATTTTGGTTCCTTATGACCACCGAATCCGAAACGCATGGCGGACAGCATCTTGTCGCCGTACGTGCTTTGTTGACGGGAGCGGAAGCGGGCGAACAGCGAAGTGGACAGCACGGGGACCGGTACTGCCTGCTCCATGGCCGCCTCAATGGTCCAGCGGCCTTCACCGCTGTCGGCCACGGAGCCGGAATAGGCGTTGAGCTGTGGGTCGGTGGCCAGCGCGTCGGCGGTCAGGTCCAGCAGCCAGGAGGAAACCACGCTGCCACGGCGCCAGACTTCGGCGATGTCGCCCAGGTTCAGGTCGAAGCGCTGCTCAACCGGGAGGTTGTCCGAATTCTTGGTCTTGAGGATGTCGAAGCCTTCGGCGAAGGCCTGCATCATGCCGTACTCGATGCCGTTGTGGATCATCTTGACGAAGTGGCCAGCGCCCGGCGGACCGGCGTGGATGTAACCGTGCTCGGCACGCGGATCGGCGTCTTTGGCACGGTCCTTGGTGCGCGGGATGTCGCCGATGCCCGGGGCCAGGGTCTTGAAGATCGGGTCAAGGCGCGTGACGACGTCGGTCTCGCCGCCGATCATCATGCAATAGCCGCGTTCCAGGCCCCATACGCCGCCTGAGGTGCCAACATCGACGTAGTGCAGGTTTTTGTCTTTGAGCGCGACGGAACGGCGTATGTCGTCCTTATAGAAGGTGTTGCCGCCGTCGATGATCACGTCGTCGGCATCGAGCAAAGTGGCCAGCTCGTTGATGGTGTCTTCGGTTGGAGCGCCAGCAGGCAACATCACCCAGACGGCCCGCGGTTTGTCCAGTGCCGCCACCAGTGACGCGAGGTCATGGGCTGGCGTGGAGCCTTCGTTGGCGAGCACGGTGCGAGACTTCTCATCGCGATCATAGACCACGGTCGTGTGGCCATTGAGCATCAGTCGACGTGCGATGTTGCCGCCCATGCGGCCTAGTCCAACAATCCCGAGTTGCATGTAGAGGTGCTCCTTAATCAAATTCAGAGGTGCCTCAGTTTATAGCCCAGTGCCGCATAGTGGGTTAGTCCGGGGAGGCAAACTATGGTTTCCCGGTGAAAAAAGTTTCATGTGCATCGGCACAGAGGTCTGCAAGACTGCCCTATGACGCTCGTTTTCGCGATCAAGAAACGTTCGCGACAATCAAAAATAAAAAAGTTCCTTTTTTTCGCAAAAGAAATCAGAATCCCGGCCGATAGAGGTAGTGAGCAGGACATGCCGAGTAGCAGACGTCCTTGTTTGAACCTTATGAAGTTGAATCCGCCATTTGCGAGGTGTGCAATGGGCACAGTACTGACTGCCAACGCTCCACAGACCCTTTACGTCACCATCCGTCGTGACGAGCTGCGCCAGCTCAGGGAAGAACGCGCCGTATTGCAGAAGAAAGTCGCCCAGCTGACTTCGATGCTGCAGCACGCCCAGCACATCGGCAGCGGCACCGCCCTGCACGCCTGACCCGCGCCTCCCCCTGCGCCACCTGATCCAAGGCAAGCCCGAACTGCAGGCTTGCCGGCGCATCGTTCGATCCCCCGCCGTACCTTCCCAATACCTTGCGTTCATTGCCGCGTGCCTGGCGCACATTTCGACCCTTCGTCGGACCTGACACAGTCTGTTACGTTCCCCGCCCTGCTCTATCGTGCGTGTCTGTAGCTGCCCTCTCCCGATTCGCAACGCTCTTCTGACAAAATTTTCACCCGCCTGAAAACATAATCCCGGCCCTATACAGGTTGGTTGCTGGCGAATTGCTGGCACTGGAATGAATCCGGGCGGTGTTCTGCCGCCCGAAAGATCTATAGCGGAGCGCTTGATGGCAACGATGAAACGGAGCACTGCGACTCCGAAAGGTTTCGACTGGGCGGGCATAATCTGGCTGTTCGTGTTTTTCTGGTACTTCTCCGGCATCACCCAACTGCTTATTCAACTGACCGGCATCACCGGGTTTGCCGGTTTCCGTCAAGCGTTCGTCATCAGCGGCATCTGGCTTGCGCCGATGCTGATGTTCCCGCAAAAGACGCGCATCATGGCGGCCGTCATCGGCGTGATTCTGTGGGCCTGCTCCATGGCGAGCCTGGGCTACTTCTTCATCTATCAGCAAGAGTTTTCCCAGAGCGTCATCTTCATCATGTTCGAATCGAACATCTCTGAAGCCGGCGAGTACATGACCCAGTACTTTGCGTGGTGGATCGTGCTGGCGTTCATCGCCCACACCGCATTCGCAATTTTCCTGTGGACCCGCCTGCGTCCGGTATACATGCCGCGTCCCCGCGCCTACGCCGTTGCCGCAGCGCTGTTGATCGGCATCATCGGCTACCCGCTGGCCAAACAGTTCGCCCGCCATGACGACACCGCCTCGGCCCTCGAAGCCTTCGAGTCCCGCATTGAGCCCGCAGTGCCATGGCAGATGATCGTTGCCTATCACCGCTACACCCAGCAACTGGATGGCATGCAGGACATGCTGACCAGCAGCAGCAACATTGCGCCGCTGAAGAATCTCAAGGACCAGCAGGCCAACCTGCCCACCACCCTGGTGCTGGTGATCGGCGAGTCGACCAACCGCGGGCGCATGCATCTTTATGGCTACCCGCGCCAGACCACACCGAACCTGGACGCCATGAAGGACCAGCTGCAGGTGTTCAATAACGTCATCACCCCACGGCCTTACACCATCGAGGCCCTGCAGCAAGTGCTGACCTTCGCGGATGAGGAAAACCCGGATCTCTATCTCAAGACGCCGTCCATCGTCAGCGTGATGAAACAGGCAGGCTACAAGACGTTCTGGATCACCAACCAGCAGACGATGACCAAACGCAACACCATGCTGACCACCTTTTCCGAGCAGGCTGACGAGCAGGTCTATCTGAACAACAACCGCAACCAGAACGCCCGCCAGTACGACGGTGACGTGCTGGCGCCGTTCGCCAAGGCACTGACCGATGCGGCACCGCGCAAGCTGATCGTGGTTCACCTGCTCGGCACCCACATGGCGTATCAGTACCGTTTCCCCGATGAATTTGCGAAATTCAGCGGACGTGAGGGCGTACCGGCGGACATCGATGACAGCAAGCTGGAGTTCTACAACAGCTACGACAACGCCGTGCTGTACAACGATTTCGTGGTCTCCAGCCTGATCAAGGAATACGGCAAGGCCGACCCGAACGGCTTCCTGCTGTACCTCTCCGACCACGGCGAAGACGTCTATGACTCGCCAGGCCGCAATACCCTGGGCCGTAACGAGAACAAACCGACCATCCCGATGTACACCGTGCCGTTCATTGCCTACGCCTCGCCGAAGTGGAAGCAGACCCATGACTGGAATTTCGAGAGCATCCACGACCGCCCTTACACCAGTTCGAACCTGATCCACACCTGGGCGCAACTGGCCGGGCTGAGCTTTGATGAACTCGACACCACCAAGAGCCTGGTCAGCCTGGACTTCAAGGCGCGGCCTCGACTGATCGGCGACCCCTATGCGCCGAAAGGCCTGAGCGACTTTGCCCACATGGAGAAAGCCGCCAGCCAGCCCGGCGCCATGCCCGAAGTCGTACAGAAGTAAGCGAGTCAACCTGCGCTGCAAACGAAATGGCCTGCTCAATGCAGGCCTTTTTTATGTCCGTCGGGAGGGGTACGTCAGCGACGATTATGAAGAGGGAGTCTGGCGCAACAGCACCCGGGTCACCCGACGCTCCTGCACTTGCACGACCTTCATGTGCCAGCCCTCCCACTGCAATTCGTCGCCTGTCACCGGCAATCGATCCAGCAGGCTCACCACCAGTCCGGCGAGGGTCTGATAGTCACCGGTCGCCCGCGCCTTGAAGCCGATGCGTTCGCGCAGGTGGCTCAGGTTCATGGCGGCATTGACCAGCACGCCCTCGCCCTCTTCGATCAAATCCGGGCCCTCGATTTCACTGGCGTCCGGCAGCTCGCCGGCGATGGATTCGAGGATATCGGTCATGGTCAGGATGCCGGCGAAGTCGCCGAATTCGTTGATCACGAACGCAATGTGCGTCGACTGCGCGCGCATCTGTTCCAGAGCGTTGAGGATCGAAAAGCTCTCCAGCAGGTTGAGGGTCGGTCGCGCCAGGTGCTCGATGTTCGGCTCGGCGCCGGACAGCCAGGCGTTGAGCATTTCCTTCTTGTGCACGAAGCCCAGCGGCTCGTCGATACGGCCCCCGCGGATTAGCGGCAGCCGCGAGTACGACGAGGTGACCAGTCGCTGGCGAATGCCTTCCGGCGTGTCATCCAGATCGATCACGTCGATGTCGTTGCGCACCGTCATCACACCGCGAATGGGCCGCTGCGCCAACTGAAGCACGCCGCTGATCATGACCCGCTCGCGGCGGTCAAACACCACCTCGTCGCTGTCGCCATCGAGCATGTCGGCGATCTCCTCACCGACCTCCTCCGCGCTCGGCCTGCGGCCACCCAACAGGCGCAGCACGGCATGGGCGGTGCGCTCGCGGCGTGGCAGGTCGCCTTTGACGCTGCGCTTGCGCCGTGCCCGGGCGATCTGGTTGAACACCTCGATCAGGATCGAGAAACCAATGGCCGCATACAGATAGCCCTTGGGGATATGGAAACCCAGGCCGTCGGCGGTCAGGCTGAAGCCGATCATCATCAGGAAGCCCAGGCACAGCATGATCACCGTCGGATGGGCGTTGACGAAGGCGGTCAGCGGCTTGCTGGCGATGATCATGATGCCGATCGAGAACACTACAGCGATCATCATGATCGACAGCTCATCGACCATGCCCACGGCGGTGATCACCGCATCCAGGGAGAACACCGCGTCGAGCACCACGATCTGCGCGACGATGGGCCAGAACAGCGCGTAGGTCGCGCTGCCTGCCCGCTGGGTAACGTGGCCTTCGAGGCGCTCGTGCAATTCCATGGTCGCTTTGAACAGCAGGAACACGCCGCCGAACAGCATGATCAGGTCGCGGCCGGAGAAGCTCTTCTCGAAAATCTCGAACAGCGGCTCGGTCAGCGTAACCATCCACGAAATGCTCGCGAGCAGGCCCAGGCGCATGATCAACGCCAGCGACAGGCCCAGGACTCGCGCACGGTCGCGCTGCTCGGGCGGCAGCTTGTCGGCGAGGATGGCGATGAAAACGAGGTTGTCGATGCCAAGCACCAGCTCAAGCACGATCAGGGTCAACAGGCCGAGCCAGGCCGTGGGATCTGCAATCCATTCCATGGGTCAGCGCCCCTTCACAGTCAATGGGACGGACATGAAAAGGCCCGACACACGGCGAAGTGAGTCGAGCCAGGGAGATATCGTGTTCAAGCGGGATAAAGCGAAGTGAACGCCTGCGACCCTGTTTGAAGGGAGTCGGCGACTGGGAGGTTCCAGAGAAAGCGACATGTGAGTCCTGAAAGCAATACGGGAGGCGATCCTATCGCGCTCTCGGAATCGCCTTACAGGACAGAACTGTTACAAATGGTTTGGAAGGTGTTGCCGGGGCAACAGTTGCAGGCCACGCGCACATGTATTCGGCGGGATGGTGAATGAACGCAAGAGGGGGCCGGCGTTGCCTCTGTAGAGCCGGCTTGCTGGCGAACGCGGTGGGTCAGCTGTGCGGATGTCGACTGGCACCACGCATTCGCCAGCAAGCCGGCTCCTACGGTCTCCACCCGACATCATTAACGGGTGTCGCGCAGGGGCCTGAATGAGCCCCTTCCCGGCTGAAGCCGGTCCCGCTGGCAACACTCCGCTACAGCGCTTTCTGCCAGAACAGCGCGCGGCCCATTTGCGGGTCAAGCTGGTAGTCGGCGAAGCCGAGCTTACGGTAGGCGCCTTTGGCGGCTTCGTTGCCTTCCAGCACTTCGAGGGTGATTTTGCAGCAGCCGCGCTGGCGGGCGATTTCCTCGACCTTGGCCAGCATCTTCTGGCTGATGCCCTGCCCCCTTGCCGAGGCGATCACTACGACATCATGGACGTTGACCAATGGCCGGCAAGCGAAGGTCGAGAAACCCTCAAAGCAGTTGACCAGGCCAACCGGCTCGCCGGCGATGAAGGCCAGTACGCTGAAGGCATGGGGGCGCTTGGCCAGTTCGATCGCCAGTTGCTGACGGGTATCCACCGACAGCGACTGACCGCCACCCATGGCATCTTCGGCGTATTGATTGAGCAGAAATCCGATCGCTTCTGCGTGAACCGAGTTGCTATAGCTGGCTTGCAGTACCAGAACCTCAGGGGCTTGCATTGACTTCCTCTACCGCTGGAGAAACCTCAACAGGCACTCGACTCTGTGGGACGACGTGCCGCGTGGCGGCGATTCTAACGCCCTCGCCGAAAAAATATCCTTATACAGAAGTAGGAAATGTCTCTGATCGGTCAGGAATTATTCCGGCACGCACCGAGAAAAGGCAGCACTATCGAATTGTGCGCGCCGCGTCCCACAAAAGCGCAGGCGCTGCACCGGAGTAGACCATCGCCTGGATGATTGTCCAACAATCCGACCGGCGGCACCCCGTTACACGGGCCGAAACCCCATGCTCCGCAGCGGCGCACTCAGGGCGTTGCAGATCGGTACAGCGCCCTGAATTTCAAGATCCACCCCATCGCAACCCTGCATGCCAGACACGGCCCTGAAAAATTGTCGAAACTTCTACACGGGCGCCGGGGTCATGTGAATAGAGCAACTATGCTGTTGAAAAATCGAAGCAGAGTCCGCTTTCACCTTGTCCTCTAATGTGCAGTCGGTAAATGGGTATCGATCTTGCGTAGGTCTTGTGTGCCTGGCCATAGGAAATGGCCGTTTACAACCAAGTGCTGTACCAACACTGCATATCGAACTGGAGAAAACGATGATTAGTGCCGCTGTCAAAACCCAGAAGGGAGAGAGTTTTAATCAGCCGGCCAGCGAGCTGACCCATCTGCCGGTCTTCGCAACGACGAGCGCACCTGTGCTGCAACTGCCTCCTGTTCAACCAGTGATTTCTTCGGTTACCCGCAAGAAAGTCCTGTTCGTGACTTCAGAGATGGCCGACCTGGTGAAAACCGGCGGCCTGGGCGATGTGTCTGCCGCACTGCCGCGCGCCATGCGCCACCTGCACGATGTACGCGTGCTGATTCCCGGCTATCCACAGGTAATCAATAGTGGCAACCCGATCCACATCATCAGTGAGCTGCCCGGTCATGCCGCGCTGCCTCCTTGCAAGATCGGCCGGATGGACATGAAAGACGGTCTGGTCATCTACGTCCTGATCTGTCCCGAGTTGTACGAGCGTGAAGGCACGCCCTACGGTGACAATGACGGCCGCGACTGGTCAGACAACCACATTCGCTTCGCCCGTCTGGGCCTGGCAGCCGCTGACTTCGCAGCCGGCGCGGTCAAGACCCAGTGGTGCCCCGAGCTGGTTCACGCCCACGACTGGCCAGCAGGCCTGGCGCCGGCGTATATGAAATGGCGCGGTCAGACCACGCCGTCGATTTTCACCATTCACAACCTGGCGTATCAGGGTTTTGTCAGCATTGCCTCCAGCCGTGAGCTGGGCATCCCGGACGAAGCACTGAACCCGGAAGGCATGGAGTTTTACGGTCAGCTGTCGTTCATCAAGGCCGGCATGGCGTACTCCAGCCACATCACCACCGTGAGCGCGACCTACGCCAAAGAAATCACCACCCCGGATTTCGGCTGTGGCCTGGAAGGGTTTCTGCAGAGCAAAGCTAATCGCGGCCAGCTCAGCGGCATCCCCAACGGCATCGACGAAAGCTGGGACGCTGCCACCGACGAACACCTGATCTGCCGCTTCGCGCCTAATGAGTGGACGCGCAAGGAAATCAACGCCGACTACGTGCGCGAGCTGTTCGAGCTGGAGCCGTCCACCGGTCCGTTGTTCGCCGTGGTCTCCCGTCTGGTTTACCAGAAGGGCCTGGACCTGACCATCGGGGTTGCCGAGTACATCGTCAACAACGGCGGCCAGGTCGCGATCATCGGCCGTGGCGAGCCTGAAGAAGAAGACGCCATGCGCGAACTCGCCGCCCGCTTCCCGGGCCAGGTCAGCGTACGGGTCGGCTTCAACGAAACCGACGCACGTCGCATGTTCGCCGGCAGTGACTTCCTGCTGATGCCATCGCGCTACGAGCCGTGCGGCTTGAGCCAGATGTATGCGCAGCGCTTCGGCTCCCTGCCGATTGCACGCCGCACCGGCGGCCTCGCCGACACCATCGAAGACGGCTGCACCGGCTTTCTGTTCGATGAGTCCACGGTTGAGAGCTACACCGAGGCCCTGACCCGCGCGTTCAAGGTCTTCGAAAGTCCATTGCTGCTTAATGCCATGCGTTGCCGCGCCATGGCCGCTCCGTTCGATTGGCACAAAGCGGTAGAACCCTATGCCGATCTTTACCAGGAGCTGCTGAAGAAGAACGCAGGCGCGGCACTGCATTATTGATAACTCACTGATCAAGGAATTACGGATGCCTTCGCGCACGGATCAAAACTGGCGCCACGGCGCCGTCATGCTCGATCCACAACACACCCGGTTTGCCCTCTGGGCACCGGACGCCCAAAGCGTCAGCGTTGAATTCGAAAACGGGCCTGCACAGGCCCTTCAGCCAGAGCAGGACGGCTGGTTCGTGCTCGAGACCGAGTGTGGTGCTGGCACGCGCTATCGCTACAACGTCGCCCTCGATGCAGACAACACCCTCACCGTTCCTGACCCCGCTTCCCGGGCTCAGGATGGCGACGTGCACGGCTACAGCATCGTTGTCGACCAGACCGCCTACCAGTGGCAGAACACTGGGTGGCAAGGCAGGCCCTGGCACGAGGCGGTCATTTACGAGCTGCACGTCGGTGCACTGGGTGGCTACGAGGGCGTTGAAAAACGTCTCCAGCACCTCGTCGATACCGGCATCACCGCCATCGAATTAATGCCCATTGCGCAATTCCCGGGGGATCGCAACTGGGGCTATGACGGGGTACTGCCCTATGCCGCGCAGTCGTCCTACGGCACGCCCGACCAGCTCAAGCACCTGATCGACACCGCCCACGGTCTCGGCCTGGCGGTCATTCTAGACGTGGTCTACAACCACTTCGGTCCGGACGGCAATTACCTCGGCGCCTACGCCAAGCATTTCTTCCGCAGCGACAAGAAGACCCCGTGGGGCGACGCGATCGATTTCCGCCGTCGTGAAGTGCACGACTTCTTCATCCACAACACCATGATGTGGCTGCAGGACTATCGGTTCGATGGCCTGCGTTTCGACGCTGTACACGCCATCGAAGACCCGACCTTCCTGCAAGACCTGGCACAGCACGTACGCGATGCGATTCCGGCCGAGCGTCACGTCTGGCTGACCCTGGAAAACGAATTCAACGAAGCCGCGCGCATGGATCAGGGCTACGACGCCCAGTGGAACGATGACGGCCACAACACCCTGCACGTCCTGCTGACCGGCGAGACCGACGCGTACTACACCGACTTCGCCGAAAAACCCACGCAAAAACTGGCCCGGCTACTGGGTGAAGGTTTCGTTTATCAAGGCGAATCCACCCGCCATGGTCATGCCCGGGGGGAACCGAGCGGCCACCTGCCGCCGACCTCCTTCGTGTTGTTTCTGCAGAACCACGATCAGATCGGCAACCGTGCCTTCGGCGAGCGCCTCGTCCAGCTGAGCCCACCGCAAGCACTGCAGGCGGCGACCGCGCTGTTGCTGCTGTCACCGATGATTCCGCTGATGTTCATGGGCGATGAATGGGGCGCGAGCGAACCCTTCCTGTTCTTCACTGACTTCCATGACGAGCTGGCAGACGCCGTGCGTGAAGGCCGTCGCGGCGAGTTCAAGGATTTCGCCGCGTTCAAGGACCCGGCCAAGCGCGAGCAGATCCCTGACCCTAACGCGCTGAAAACCTTCGAGGCCTCACGCCCGGCGTTCGATGCGTTGCTGCTGGAAACCGACAAGGGTCAGGACCATCGCAACTGGCTTGAGCTCTACAAAACCTTGCTGCACATCCGCAAGACCGAGCTGTTCCCTCGCCTGCACGGCGCGAGCGCCCTCGGCGTGAAAGAGCTCGGCGACAAAGCGGTCAGCGCCCGCTGGAAGCTGGGTGACGGCAGCGAGCTGCGCATCGATCTGAACCTCGGCACCGAGGCGGTGGACACCGATGATTACGCGGCTTACAGAGTCCTTCATCAGACCCGCGCCAAGTCCGCAGAACTTTCCCCATCCGCCACCCTCAATCCATACACGGCCATTGTCAGCCTGAAATCGAGTGACGTTGTGGAGGAACAGGATGAGCAATGAGCAACTGGAAAAACTGGCAGCCCAGGCGGGCCTGTCGGTTGACTGGAAGGACGCCAACGCCAAACCGCAACACGTAAGCCCCGAGGTCCTGCGCAAGGTCCTCGGCGGCCTGGGTTACCCCGCCGAGACGGACGAAGACGTCGAAGCGAGTCTCAAACGCCTGAACCAAGAAAGCCAGCCAGCCACCCCGCCGCCGTTGATGACCGTCGACCTTGGCAAGGACCTGGACCTGTCGAACTGGTTCGCGCCGGCCACCGCGTTCACGCTGACCCTGGAAGACGGCTCGCTGCTCCAGGCGAAGCTGACCGACAAGGCCGCCCTGCCAGGGCTAGACACAGTGGGCTATCACCAACTGGAAGTAGATGGCCAACATCTGACCCTCGCCGTGGCGCCAAAGACCTGCTTCAGCCTGACCATGGCCAGCAAGAAGGCGATCGCCCGCGACTGGGGCCTGACCACTCAGCTGTACTACCTGCGTCGCGAAGGCGATGGCGGTATCGGTGATACCCAAGGGCTGGAAGCGTTCGTTCGCGCCGCAGGCACTCGTGGCGCTTCGGCCGTGGCAATCAGCCCGGTTCACGCGATGTTTTCCAACGACAGCGAGCGCTACAGCCCCTACTCGCCGTCCAGCCGTCTGTTCCTCAATGCGCTGTACGCAGCGCCAGGCACTATTCTGGGTGACCGTGCTGTTGAGCTGGCGATCGAAAAAACCGGCCTGGCTGACGAGTTCAAACGTCTGGAATCACTGGAGCTCATCGAATGGCCCGCCGCCGCCAGGGCAAAATATGCCCTCCTACGCGAGCTGTATGCCGGGTTCATCGGCAGCGATCACCCCTTCCATGAAGATTTCAACAGCTTCCGGCGTGCGGGCGGCGAAGCGCTGGAAAACCACTGCCGCTTCGAAGCCTTGCGTGACGCCGGCGATGAGCTGGGCATTGGTGGTAACTGGCACGAATGGCCGGAGCAGTACAAGAACCCTCAAGACCCGGCGCTCGACGCCTTTGCCGCAACCCATGAGCGAGAGATCGGCTTTCACGCCTTCGCGCAGTGGCTGATCGCCCGCGGCCTTGAGCGCGCCCAGACCGCAGCACGTTCGAGCGGCATGAGCGTCGGCCTGATCGGCGACTTGGCGGTGGGTGCAGACGGTGCCGGCAGTCAGGCCTGGAGCCGCCAGGACGAGCTGCTGTCCGCGCTGACCGTGGGCGCACCGCCGGACATCCTCAACCGCTCGGGCCAGAGCTGGGGTATCTCGGCGTTCTCGCCGACCGGCCTCAAGCGCAACGGCTTTCAGGCGTTCATCGAGATGCTCCGGGCCAATTTCGCCCACGCCGGTGGCCTGCGCATCGACCACGTGATGGGGCTGCAGCGCCTGTGGGTGGTCCCGCTGGGATCGCCTGCGAGTGAAGGCGCTTACCTGAATTACCCACTGGACGACATGCTGCGTCTGTTGAGCCTGGAATCCTGGCGTCACGAAGCGATCGTTTTGGGCGAAGACCTCGGCACCGTGCCTGAAGGCCTGCACGAGAAACTGTCCGAGCGCGAGATTCTCGGCATGCGCGTGCTGCTGTTCGAACAGGACGACGCGACGTTCAAGCCGATCATCAAATGGTCCAAAGACGCACTGGCCACCACCAGCACCCACGACCTGCCCACCCTCACCGGCTGGCTGAGCGAGCTGGATATTCAGTGGAACAAAACCCTGGGGCTCGTCGATGACGAGGCCGAGCAGAAGATGCGTGAGGGCCGCGAGCGCGAACGCAAAGGTCTGATCAAGGCCCTGAAGCAGAACTACACGCTGCCGGGCAGCGGTGACGACATCAGCGCCAGCGACATCATCGACTACAGCATTGCCTATCTTGGCCACACCCCGGCACCGCTGGTGCTGCTCCCGATCGAGGACGCCCTCGGTATCGAAGAGCAGGCGAACTTCCCCGGCACCATCGACAGTCATCCCAATTGGCGACGTCGGCTCAACGGCGACAGCGGTTCACTGCTGGACAACGCCGATGCAGCGCGACGCCTTGAAATTCTGGAAGCGGCACGTAAACAAGCCGCGGAGCGTGATCAAAAATGAGTACCCCTCTTAAATCCCTACGCGCCACCCAGCGATTGCAGTTCCACAAAGACTTCACCCTCGACGACGCCACCAGGCTGGTGCCCTACTTCGCCAGCCTGGGCATCAGCCACATCTACGCCTCGCCGCTGCTCAAAGCCCGTGCCGGTTCCATGCACGGCTATGACGTGGTCGACCCACGGGTGATCAACCCGGAGCTGGGCGGTGAGCCAGCCTTGCGCCGTCTGATTGCCGCGTTGCGCGAGAACGGCATGGGCCTGATTCTCGACATCGTCTCCAATCACATGGCGGTCGGCGGTAATGACAACCCCTGGTGGCTGGACTTGCTCGAATGGGGCCAACGCAGCCCGTACGCCAAGTTCTTCGACATCCAGTGGAATTCCCCGGACCCGCTGCTCAAGGGCCAATTGTTGCTGCCGTTCCTGAGCACTGACTACGGCACCGTGCTGCAGAACGGCGAGGTCCCCCTGCGCTTCGATGCCGAGACCGGCAGCTTCCACGCCGAGCACTATCAGCACCACTTCCCGATCAACCCGGCCACCTACGCACCGCTGCTGAGCGCTGCGAAGCGTCCGGAACTGGACGATGTGACCCAGCGTTTCGCCAATCTCGACGATTTCCCTCAGGCCTACGAGCGTGCGCGTCAGGCCAAAGCCGAGCTGGCGGAACGGGTCAAGGCCAAGCCGGAGCTCATCAAGGCCATCGAAGACGGTCTGGCGCAGTTCGATTCCAGCAAACCGGAAGGCTTCGACCGCCTGCACCGTTTGCTTGAGCAGCAGGATTACCGTCTGGCCAGCTGGCGCACAGCCGGCGACGACATCAACTGGCGGCGCTTCTTCGACATCAACGAGCTGGGCGGCCTCAAGGTCGAACGCTCGCAGGTGTTCGAGGCCACCCACGGGAAGATTTTCGAACTCATCGCTGAAGGCCTCGTAGACGGTCTGCGCATCGACCACATCGACGGGCTGGCCGACCCGCGCGGTTATTGCCGCAAGCTGCGTCGTCGCGTCGACAGCCTCATGAAACTGCGCCCGGCAGGCACCGAGCTTGATCGCCTGCCGATCTTCGTCGAGAAGATCCTCGGCCCTGACGAGCAGCTGCGCACTGACTGGAATGTCGACGGCACCACCGGTTATGAATTCATGAACCAGGTGTCGCTGCTGCAGCACGATCCGAAAGGTGAAGCGGTGCTCGGCGAGCTGTGGAGCCGCATCAGCGGACGCACCGAGGATTTCAACAAGGAAGTGCTGGAGGCTCGTGATCTGGTGCTGCACGGCACGCTGGCGGGTGATTTCGAGAACCTGGCCCAGGCACTGCTGCAGGTGTCGCGCAGTGACGTGATGACCCGCGACATGACCCTTGGCGCCATCCGCCGCGCGCTGCTGGCGCTGGTCAGCAACTTCCCGGTCTATCGCACCTACCTCACCGCCTGCGGCCGTTCAGCCGAAGACGAGCGCTTTTTCCAGCAGGCCATGGACGGTGCGCGGGAAATGCTCGGCGAAGGCGACTGGCCGGTGCTGGATTCGCTGAAACTCTGGCTGGGCGGCGAGAAGCTGCGCGACTACCCGACGGGCCCGTTGCGCGAAATGCGCCGCAAGGCCGGCAACCGTTTCCAGCAACTGACCTCGCCCGTGGCGGCCAAGTCGGTGGAAGACACCTCGTTCTATCGCTCCGCCGTGCTGCTGTCGCGCAACGATGTGGGTTTTCACCCGCAACATTTCAGTGCGCCGGCGGAGGCGTTTCATCAGATCTGCATCGAGCGTCACCAGACCTTCCCGAACAACCTGCTGACCACCGCCACCCACGACCACAAGCGCGGCGAAGACACCCGCACCCGTCTGGCCGTGCTCAGCGAACTGGCACCCTGGTACGCCGAGCAGGTCGAGCGCTGGCAGCAGCTGTCGGCACCCTTCAAGGCTGGCGAAACCTCCATCAGCCCGGGTGACGAGTTGATGCTGTATCAAGCAATCATCGGCAGCTGGCCGCTGGACCTTGAAGGCGAACCCGCCTTCGAAGCCTATGCCAAGCGCCTGACTCAGTGGCAGGAAAAGGCCCTGCGTGAAGCCAAACTGCACAGCAGCTGGAGCGCGCCCAACGAAGCCTACGAGACCGCTTGCCGCGAGTTTCTGGAGCACGTGCTGCTCAACGCTGACGGACTGGCACTGCGTCAATCCATCGGTGCCACGGCCAATCGCATCGCTGCCGCCGGCGCGCTCAACAGTCTGGCGCAAACTTTGCTGCGCATGACTGCGCCCGGTGTGCCTGACCTGTATCAGGGCACCGAGTTCTGGGACTTCAGCCTGGTGGATCCGGACAACCGTCGTCCGGTGGACTACCCCGCTCGCGAACATGCGTTGCAGGCGTCCGCACCGGTCACCGAGCTGTTGAACCAGTGGCACGACGGCCGGATCAAGCAGGCGTTGATTGCCCAGGTGCTTAACCTGCGCAATGAGTACCCCGCGCTGTTCAGTGAAGGCGAATACCAACCGCTGGAAGTGGTCGGGGAACAGGCCGATCACGTCCTCGCTTTTGCCCGGGTAACGAAGGAGATGCGGGCTATTGTTGTGGTTCCGCGCTTGCCGGCTGAACTATTGGGCACTGCGCAAACTCCATTCATCAGTGCAGCAAATTGGGGCGATACACGAATCAACCTGCCGTTCGCTGATTCACATCCAAATTGGAAGGGACTTTTTTCACAGGCTACAGTCACATCCAGCAAGGAAATGTTGCTCAGCGCAGCGCTCAAGGAAATTTCTGTAAACCTGCTTATACAAACCTTGTGATACCGGGAGTGTCGAGATGAGTGCCGACGATAAAAGAATCAGCGAGCTTGCCCACCAGATCTGGGAAACGGAAGGCAAGCCACATGGGCAAGACGCCCGCCACTGGGAAATGGCCAGCAAGCTGGCCGCCGCCGAGGCGAAGTCGCCTAAAAAACCGGCTGCTGCTAAGACGGCGAAGTCCAAGCTTGACGGCAAAGCGGAGCCCAAGGCTGCCGCCGCCAAACCTGCCCCTAAGGCCGCTGCAAAACCGGCTGCGAAATCTGCGGCCAAGCCTGCGGACAAACCGGCCGGTACTGCCGATGCCAAAGCAGACGCCAAGCCTGCCGCAAAACCAGCGGCCAAGGCACCGGCCAAGCCTGCTGCCAAGCCCAAGGCTCCGGCGAGCAGTGCTGACGCTTCCGCCAAACCGGCCAAGCCCGCCGCCAAGTCTTCTGCGAAGAAGCCTGCCGCAGCCAAGCCACCTACGCCCTGATCCCAAGGCGTAACGCGTCATCGTCGCAAAGCCAGTACCCCTGCCGCAGGGATCGTCGCTAAACGGTCGTTTCCCTGCGGTAGTTTTGAATCAGTCGCACCACCCTGTTGCACCCACCCTGTTGCATCGCTGGCGCAGTCCTGCACTGAGGCCACGGCTTTGTTCGCCTTCAGGAACTCATTCGCACGTCAGGAATACACATGAGCACGCAAGATAAGAAAGCCGCTACACAGAATGAATCCGGCAACGCTGGCAGCCCCGAAGTCACCGCATCGCGCATCCGTGAAGGCCTGCCCTTCCCTCTGGGCGCCAGCTGGGACGGCCTTGGCGTCAACTTCGCCATCTTCTCCGCCAACGCCACCAAAGTCGAACTGTGCCTGTTCGACTCCGCCGGCGAAGTGGAGCTTGAGCGTATTGAGCTCCCGGAATACACCGACGAAATCTTCCACGGTTACCTGCCGGACGCCCACCCGGGTCAGGTCTACGGCTACCGCGTCTACGGTCCGTACGATCCGAAAAACGGCCATCGCTTCAACCACAACAAACTGCTGATCGACCCGTATGCCAAGCAACTGGTCGGCGAGCTGAAGTGGTCCGAAGCCTTGTTCGGTTACACCATCGGTCACCCGGACGACGATCTGAGCTTCGACGAGCGCGACAGCGCGCCGTTCGTGCCCAAGTGCAAGGTCATCGACCCTGCTTACACCTGGGGCCGCGAGCAGCGCGTGGACGTGCCGTGGGACAAGACGATTTTCTACGAGACCCACACCCGCGGTTTCACCATGCGTCACCCATCGGTGCCCGATGAAGTCAAAGGCACGTTCGCCGGCCTGATGGTCGACGACGTGATCAAGCACATCAAAGGCCTGGGCGTCACCTCGATCGAATTGCTGCCGATCCACGCCTTCGTTAACGACCAGCACTTGCTGGAAAAGGGCATGACCAACTACTGGGGTTACAACACCCTGGCGTTTTTCGCACCGGATCCACGTTACCTGGCCCACGGCAAGATTTCCGAGTTCAAGGAAATGGTTGCGCACATGCACCATGCCAACCTGGAAGTGATCCTGGACGTGGTCTACAACCACACCGCCGAAGGCAACGAGCGCGGCCCGACCCTGTCGATGCGCGGTATCGACAACGCCTCCTACTACCGCCTGATGCCGGATGACAAGCGCTTCTACATCAACGATTCCGGTACCGGCAACACCCTCGACCTGAGCCACCCGTGCGTCCTGCAGATGGTCACCGACTCGCTGCGTTACTGGGCGACCGAAATGCACGTCGACGGTTTCCGCTTCGACCTGGCCACCATCCTCGGCCGTTACCACGATGGTTTCAGCGAACGCCACAGCTTCCTCGTGGCCTGCCGTCAGGATCCGGTGCTGCGTTCGGTAAAACTGATCGCCGAGCCATGGGACTGCGGTCCAGGCGGTTATCAGGTCGGCAATTTCGCGCCGGGCTGGGCGGAGTGGAACGACAAATTCCGCGACAACATTCGCGCGTTCTGGAAAGGCGATGAAGGCCAGCTGGCAGACTTCGCCAACCGCATGACGGCGTCGGGCAACCTGTTCAACCAGCGCGGTCGCCGGCCGTACGCTTCGGTTAACTTCATCACCGCCCACGATGGCTTCACGCTGCACGACCTGGTGTCGTACAACGACAAGCACAACGAAGACAACGACGAGAACAATCAGGACGGCAGCAACGACAATCGTTCCTGGAACTGTGGCGTCGAAGGTCCGACCGACGATCCGGAAATCAACGCGCTGCGTCTGCGTCAGATGCGCAACTTCTTCTCGACGCTGCTGCTGGCTCAGGGTACGCCGATGGTGGTCGCCGGTGACGAATTCGCCCGTACCCAGCACGGCAACAACAACGCCTATTGCCAGGACAGCGAGATCGGCTGGGTCAACTGGGACCTGGACGAAGACGGCAAGGCCTTGCTGGCGTTCGTCAAGCGTCTGATCAAGCTGCGTCAGTCCTACCCGATCCTGCGTCGTAGCCGCTTCCTGGTGGGCGATTACAACGACGCGCTGGGCGTCAAGGATGTGACCTGGCTGTCGCCAAGCGGCGAAGAGATGACCATCGAGCAGTGGGAAGACCCGAACGGCCGCTGCCTGGGCATGTTGATGGATGGCCGCGCGCAGGAAACCGGTATCCGTCGTCGTGGCTCCGAAGCGACGCTGCTGCTGGTGGTCAACTCCCACCACGACGGCGTTAACTTCACGCTGCCGGAGGTGCCGGAAGGCCTCAACTGGACCAGCCTGATCGACACCAATCAGCCGGAAATCGATGGCAAGGATCAGTTCGAGTTTGGCAGCGAGTACACGGTCACGCCGCGTTCGCTGTTGCTGTTTGAACTGCAGAAGGCTCCACAGGCGTAACGGTTCGCGCCTGGATTTATAGCGACACCTGCTTGCCCGCGACGGGGTCAGTCAGCCAGATGTAATGGTTGACTGATCCGGTCGCGGGCAAGCGTCGTTTAAGGCCCCCTGTTTTCCAGTCTGCGCCCCTGGCCCTCCGCTAACCCTCCCGGTTTCATTGACCTTGTAGTCACGAATCGACCTGCATGTTCTAAAACTACAAATTATGTAGTGCTATAAAATAATCACTACAAAACCGTTGACGAGGCCTTTTGCCGACTGCATAGTGCAGGCGTCTCCCCGATCGGGAGAGCTGGCAAAGGTATTCCGGGCCCGTTCGACACAGCCGTCGAACAACCTCTGGATGTGTGCTGCCCACAAGGCAGATTGATGAAGCCGAACCGGCAAGATCGACCCACCAGGCCGAGTGCTGGCGACACGTCCTCATGACACTTGTGGTCGACCACTCAGTCGCCCGTGTCCTCAAGGCGTCCGCCTCTTCTCTCCCGGGTCCGATCTTTCCCCTCTGCGCTCATCAATGCCCACACACGTGTGGCCCGGCACCGGCTCTGTGTACCGACGGACCCTGCTTGTCAGCATCTGGAAGGACTGCGAATCGACGGACGATTCGACATTGCGTTTGAACTCACTCGATAGATTAACCAGTGGTCAAAAAGGGGTAACAACCATGAACCTGAACAACCAACCTACCATTGATCAATTGGCTCGACTGTTCGCCGCACGCAAGGATTCCCTTGATAGCCACATTCTCTGGGTGTGCGAGGAAGGCAACGTGCACATGGACGGCCTGGGTGCCTGCACCGAGGAAGAACAGTTCGAGAGCCAGCACCCGCACATGCGTGCCCGGCTGAAGATGTACCGCAAGGGCCACGGCTATGTCGGCAAGAAGGCCGCCGCGGACAAGCAGTTCCTTGGCCAAGTGCTGGAAACCCTGAGCAGTGAATGGGGCGCCGTGCAGCAAGCGCCTGGCCTGCGCGTCATCGACAAGCTCTGCTGACCGCCGCTGTCCTGACTTCCGCTGCCGCCTGCTGATGGTTTTCGCAGGTGGCGGCGGGTTTTTCAGGTGCCGGCTCCTTTTTTGATGTGCCGGCACTCTTGTTGAAATTCCCCGCCAACGCCCCCTCGCCCGCCTCCCCTGTTTTTGCGTTGAACTTGCCACCGTCATCCTCTTCAAATACAGGCAAGCCGCGTCGACGGTTTCGCATCAATCCATGGAACAGACAACGCCCGCGGGCGTCATTAAGGTGCCGTAATGGATCTGGACAAGCTCAGCAAACACGTCAAGGCCGGAGAAGTCACCGAGGTCAATCTGGTCTCGGTCGAAGGTGGCTCCTACGTCATACATGCGCTCATGGATGGCAAGTCCAATGCCGTCACCAGCCCGGATGGAAAAGTCCTGCACGTCGCCTCCATCGACGAAGCGCGCAAATGCCTGTCCTCCACCCAGGAGGTGAAACTGTTCATCGTCCACCCGGTGGTCTACGACGAAATGGTCGGCCAGCCGCACACCACGCCCGAAGCACCACGCCAGCCAATCCCGTTTCGCTCGGGTAATTGATCCAAATACGCGCGATGGGTGCGGGTTCTTCCTGGATGCATGCGAGGTTTCAGTTAGCCCGGCTTTAGCCGGGTAGAGGCCCGCGTGAACACCCTCGATTTTGCAGCGCGACCACCGGCGCTTTCCCGGCTAAAGCCGGTCCCACAAGTTCGCGTCGCAGCAGGTCTCACTGGATGCATACAAAACATTTAGTGGGACCGGCTTCAGCCGGGAAGAGGCCAGCGTGAGCACCCTCGATTTTGCAGCGTGACCACCGACGCCTTCCCGGCTAAAGCCGGTCCCACAAGTTCGCGTCGCAGCAGGTCTCACTGGATGCATGCAAGACATTTAGTGGGACCGGCTTCAGCCGGGAAGAGGCCAGCGTGAGCACCCTCGATTCTGCGGCGTGACGACTGGCGCCTTCCCGGCTAAAGCCAGTCCTATTGGGTGCATACGGCAGCAGGCGTGGATCACCCGCGGAAATCGATGACGATCCTCGACTTCACTTCGCCTTGTTCAAGCTCCCTGAACACCTGATTGATCTCGGCCAACGGCCGCAGCTCGATGTCGGCTTTCACCTTGCCTTCGGCGGCGAACGCCAACGCTTCGACCATATCCTGACGGGTGCCGACGAACGAGCCGCGCACGGTAATGCAGTTGGCGACCACCTCGAACAGCGACAGCGGAAACTCGCCCGGCGGCAAGCCGACCAGGACACACGTTCCGAGCTTGCGGGTCATGCCCACCCCTTGCTTGAATGCCGCCAGCGAGGGCGCGGTGATCAGTACACCGTGCGCCCCGCCATCGGTGACGTCCCTGACCGCTTGCACCGGATCACCCTTGCGGGCGTTTACCACCGCGTCTGCGCCCAACTGGGTGGCATGGGCCAGTTTGCCGTCGTCGACGTCCACCGCACACACGCGCAGGCCCATGGCTTTGGCGTACTGCACGGCCAAGTGCCCTAGACCGCCAATCCCTGAGATCACGATCCACTGACCCGGTCTGACATCGGCCTCCTTGATGCCCTTGTAAGTAGTCACTCCGGCGCAGATGATCGGCGCGGCTTCGTGGGGCTCAAGCCCGGCGGGAATGCGTGCGACGTATTCAGGGTCAGCGAGGATGTACTCGGCGAATCCACCATTGCGCGTGTAACCACCGAACTCGGCGCTGGCGCACACGGTTTCCCATGCGCTCAGGCAATATTCGCAGTGACCGCACGCTGAATACAGCCACGGCACGCCCACCCGATCCCCCTCGCCCACACTGGTCACGCCGGCACCCAAGGCGACGACGATGCCGATGCCTTCATGGCCCGGAATGAACGGCAGCACCGGTTTGACCGGCCAGTCTCCCCTCGCCGCGTGCAAGTCGGTATGACAGACCCCGCACGCTTCGGTCTTGATGAGGATCTGGCCGGGGCCCGGCGTGGGAATGTCCCACTCGCGAAGTACCAGCGGGCTGCCGAATGCTTCGACCACTGCCGCTTTCATTTTGCCTTTCATGAAGTTTTCCTTTGCCTGGGAGGCGTTGGTTCGGGGACGAGCGCCTGCAGCTCGCGCACCAGGGTCGAATCCACGCGGGCGCCTGTCAGCGTGCGATCGCCGCCGTGAACCACCCGGTACGCTGCCGCACAGATAAATGCTTCGGCATGCTGGCCGATCCACTGCATCAGGTTCAGCAAGGTGCCGGTATCCGCTGACCCCTCGGCGCGTGGCCATGCTTGGCGGTGTCTGACCTGCATCAATCGACGGCCAGTGTGCTCGCCTGGGGGTGGCGCGTATTGATCTGGATCAGAAAGAACCGCATCAGCGGTTATCCGGACATGCGCCTGGGGATGATCTGCCTCGCAACCGGCTCGCTGCGCTGTCAGGGAATCGTCAGCATGTCCGGGCGAGCGGTGGAAATCCTCGACCTCGGACGGCTGCGCAGCAGGTCCATCTACGCAGCGCTCAGAACGCCAGCTTGTAACCGATCGCCAGCAACATCAGCGCCAGACACGGGCGCAGGATGGCGTCGGGGATCCGGCCGGTCAGGTGGCTGCCGATGTAGATGCCCGGCAGTGATCCCATCAGCAGGTAGCCCAGCATTGACCAGTTCATGTTGCCCATGCTGGCGTGACCGATGCCGGCGATGAGGGTCAGGGGAACGGCGTGGGCGATCTCGGTGCCGACCAGCCGACGGGTTTCGAGGAAGGGATACAGCAGGAACAGCGCCACGGTGCCGAGGGCGCCGGCGCCGATGGACGTAAGGGCGACCATGGTGCCCAGGATAACGCCGGTCAGCACCGTCAGCCCGTTCAGGCTTCGGCTGCTGAGGCGGTAGCGATCACCCGCGTGGCGCTGGGCAAACGCCAGCAGACGTTTCTTGAAAAAGATCGCCAGCGCGGTTAGCAGCAGCACCACGCCCAGTGCCTGTTTGATCACCGAGTTCATCGCGTCCGGTGCAGTGTGCAGGCTGCTCAGAAACCACAGCGTCAGCCCGGCGGCCGGCACGCTGCCCAGGGTCAGCCAGCCGGTGATGCCCCAGTCGATGTTGTCGTTCTTCTTGTGAACCAGTACGCCGCCGCTCTTGGTGATGGCGGCATACAGCAGATCGGTGCCCACTGCGGTGGCGGGGTTGATCCCGAACCACAACAGGATCGGGGTCATCAGCGATCCACCGCCAACGCCCGTCATGCCAACGATGAAACCGACCACCAGCCCTGCGACGACGAAACCTGCGTTGCCAAAATCCATTGCTCTGCCTGACTGCACATTTGAAAGCCGGCGGGCAGAATAGCGATTTTTGCTCTAAGGACCGCTGCTTTTCTTATATCTAGGCTAGATCGAGACGTTCTATGGTTATAACCAAACGGATCATGGGCGCATGCATGAGCCGTGAATCAAGGCTCGCCTTCCCAGTAATCCAGTGTCGCATCGGGGCGCTGCACGGCCGCAAACGCTCGTGCCCCATTAATGGTGACCATCGCCTGATACTTGCCGGAGTCCGGGTATTCGCACACCTCAGGCGTCTCGCGGGTGCTGATGGATAGGTACTTCAGCGGCGCGTCAGAGGTGTTGATGATCTGATGGGGATACTCCGGACCGGGCGGAATGAAGATCACATCGCCGCTGCGGATCGGCAGCATTTCACCCGCCACGCGCAGGGTGCCCTGCCCGTCCAGAATGACGAACATTTCCTCCTGAGCGTAATGAAAGTGATAAGGGCAGGAACGCTTGCCCGGCGCGACGATGTCCACCGATGCGCCCAGCTTCTGCGCGACGGTGTCGGTGCCCAGGCGTGCGGCGTGGCTCTCGTACAGCGGGTCGCGGCGTTCATGCTGCAGCGGTACGTCATTGAAGTTGCGAATCAGGCGCGCGGCCAGTACGCCGGGGTCATTGCTCATGCTCACTCCATTAACAAAACAGCGGTATCGATCACGGGTCGCAAAACATCCGCATCAGAGCGTTTGATGCAAGACGCACGCGTCAACGGGTTGCAACGATGAACAGGCGCGGGAACGGCAGCAGCACCGTGCCGTCGTCCAGCGCCGGGTAGGCCTGACTGATCGCCTGCAGGTACGCATCGAGAAATGCCTGCTGCGCCGACTCATCCAGCTTTTGCAGATACGGCCGCAGCGCCGAGCCTTTGAACCATTCCACCACCGCCCCGTGACCACCAGGCAGAGGATGGTGATACGTGGTGCGCCAGACATCGACCTCGGCGCAATGGGGCCTTAGCCGTTCGAAGTAGTAGGCGGCGGGGTGTCGGTCGGGGTGCTTGACGCCGCCAATCCTGCCGGCCCACTCGGCACTCGCGGCGATGGCCCGCGCCAGACGATGGGCCGGCTCCTCCAGGTTGTCAGGCGTCTGCACCGCCAGCACGCCACCCGGATTTAGCAGGCTGACCAGCCGCGGGTAAAGCGCCGCGTGGTCAGGCACCCATTGCAGCGAGGCGTTAGCGAGAATCACATCGTAAGTCTGTGCCGGGTTCCAACTGCCGATGTCGGCGAGTTCGAATGCAATGTTCGGCAACCGCTGACGGGCGTCGCGCAGCATGTCATCGGAGCTGTCCAGCCCGGTTACCGTGGCTTCCGGGAAGCGCTCGGCCAGCACTTGCGTTGAATTGCCGGGACCGCAGCCGAGGTCGATAGCGCTGTGGGCCGAGGCCAGAGGAATGGCGGCGACGAGGTCGCGTACCGGTCGGGTGCGTTGCTGCTCGAACAGGGAGTACTGCGTGGCGGACCAGCTCATCGGGCCTTCCTCTTGGCTGCAGGGAGTGGCCGAGAGTAGAACGCGCGGGCCGCGAGCACAAATGGGGTGAGCTGCAAGCTGCAAGTGGTTGGCAGCGAGCAGCGGGCGTTCACATCATGACGCGTCGGGTGAGGTGGCCGCCCGAGACCGGGTAGGACACGTACAGGCCTGAATCCACTTGGGCTCGGGATGCCTGAGCTTGGGCGCGGACTTTGTGTGCCGCCGCCAGCAGGCGTTGCGCCTCGAGTCGTCCGTCTGTCACTGCAGCGAGAATCGCCTGGGCGATGTCGTCCAGGCCCGCTTCGGCTGAAACCAGCAACAAGTGCGCGGCGGCGTTCAGGGCGGCGACGGCGGTGTCGGCGATGCTGTTGCCGCGCAGGATGGAAACGGCATCGAGGTCATCGGACACGATCAGTCCTTCAAACCCCAACGCGTCACGCAGCAGACCGATGACCGCCGCCGAGGTGCTGGCCGACCGCTGCGGGTCCAGCGCCGGGAACACCGCCGGCCCGGGCATGATCGCGCCGACGCCTGCGGCAATGACCTGCCGAAACACCTCCAGCCCGTCGCTGAGGGCAGCGGCGTTGTCGGCGACGGTAGCTCGCTCCACCGCCGGATCATGCTCAAGCTGGGGATGACCGGGAAAGTGCTTGGCCGTGGCGATCACGCCCGCCCGTTGCACACCGCGGATGAATGCGCAGGCAATGCGCGCCACTTCGGCGGGATCGGACCCGAGGTTGCGCTGGTGCAGCCAGGGATTCGCACCGGTGACCACGTCAACAATCGGCGCCAGGAACAGGTTGACGCCCATGACCCGGGCCGAGCTGGCCATTTCATAACAGCGCGACTCGATGTCCTCGGTGCTCATGTGGGTCAATTCGGCCGACGCCGGCATACCGGGCACCAGACCGTGCAGGCGCTGGATGCCGCCTAGCTCCTGATCCACAGCGATCAGCACCGGCGCCTCCGCACACAGCGCCGCCTCCCTGGCGATCGCGGAAAATTGCGCGTCGGTTTCTTCTCGGCGACGCTCGAAACTCATGCGCCGCGCCAGGTATTCGCCGCGGGTCTCGCCCAGCAGTACCGACACGCCGCCGCCTTGCAGATGCCGGCGCACGGGCTCGTCCAGCGCCAGGCCGGCAATCGCCGGCATCAAGACTGACCGTGCAGCCCGTTGCAGTTCATCGTGTGGCATGTGCTCTCCGTCGATCAGGCAATGACGAGCAAGGATGACTCGCTAACCTGCTCGATTTTGCTCACTTTATTCATAGATCGAGCGTTATGCAACATATCGAGCAACAATGAGCGATTTAATGAGCGAAGTCATTCTTCAGGATGAAGGGTCCAGTGGCTCAGTAGCGGCTGCGCCAGCGAGGCATCAACGGGCAGTGAAAAATTTCAAAGCGTGCGCTTTTCATTTGCACGGTTGCTGGTCAACATAGGCGCCCATCGACCCAGTCGAATTGTTTTCGTTTCCTTATTCAGGATGAATTGATGCGCCGTTTATTTCCGTATTCGTTACTGGGCTGCGCCATGGCCGTGGTGCTGGCCGGTTGCAGCTCTACGCCGAACAACCCGTCGTTCAATTTTGATACCGCCAAGACGCCGTCTGACTACGCCAAGTGCATCTACCCCAAGTGGCAGCAGATCAAGCCCGGCACGACCATGACCGAGAGCAAGGGTCACTACAAACTGCTGATCTCCGGCAAGATTGCCTCCGATGAAATTCTCGAGGTCTACAAAGGCAACCCCAACACCCGGGTTTTCCTGTATCAGCGCGCCCCGCTGTCGTCGGCCTTTGGCCGCAATGCCCTGGAAAAAGCGGTCCGCGAGTGCCTGTGACCACCGTGTGAATCGCGGTGCGCCGTTTCGTCGCACGGCATTGCTCATCGCGCCCGAAATCCGGGTGCACTGCCCCACCCAAGAGCCACCGCCCCGACACCCGGCCACGCAATCGGGCTGAACTTTTGCTTTTCCGGCTTCCTCTGAAAGTGACACCGCCCGCTGATAGCGGGCCAGGTTCAGCACTTTTTATTTCAGAGGAAAGCAAAAAGCATGAGCAATCAACTGAACGGCAAGAAGGTTTTGATCATCACGTCCAACACCGGCATCGAGCGCGACGAGCTGCTCAAGCCGCTGGAAGCGTTGAAAGGTCAGGGTGCTTCGGTCACTCACGCTTCCATCGAGGGCGGCAGTGCGCAACTGTTCCTGAACGACACCGACAAAGACGCCGTCGTCACGTCTGACACTAAGCTGGCCGGCCTGTCTGCCAATGATTTCGATGCACTGGTGATTCCCGGCGGCACGGTCAACGCCGACACCCTGCGCCAGGACAGCGACGCCCAGAAGCTGGTCAAAGCCTTCGCCGACGCCGGCAAGACCGTGGCGTCGATCTGCCATGGCCCGTGGCTGCTGATCGATGCGGGCGTGATCAAAGGCAAAACCCTGACTTCCTACCCAAGCGTGCGCACTGACCTGGTCAATGCCGGCGCGGCCAACTGGGTGGACGCCGAGGTCAAGGAATGCCCGGCCAATGGCTGGACCCTGATCACCTCACGCACGCCGGACGATCTGCCGGCGTTCAACGAGGCCATCGCCAAGGCGCTGCTGGCGGGCTGAAACCTGATCCGCACGCCATCACGTAAAGCCATCGACGCCGCTGATCAGCGGCGTCGCTGCGTTTGGGACATGCCCCTACGCCTGAGTCGCGAGGCGATGGTCTTCGCAAACGAAAATACTTGAAACCAAATTTCCCTCGCTTCGGTCGACATCGAAGGACGCCGCGATCAGCGCAGGTGCCGAGACGAGACACTTCGATGATTGGAATTATTGTCCCCGCACACAACGAAGAAGACTTCCTGGACGACTGCATCAAGTCCCTGATCGCCGCTTCTGTCCACGAAGACCTCCACGGCGAGCCCGTTGAAATCCTGATCATGCTGGATGACTGCTCCGATGCCTCGGCCCGGGTAGCGGCCGCCCACGGCATTACCACCCACGTTTGCGCCTACCGCAACGTCGGCATGACCCGCGCAGAAGGCGCGCGACTGATGCTTGAACGAGGCGCCCGCTGGCTGGCGTTCACCGACGCCGACAGCGTTGTGCCCTATGCCTGGCTGGCGCATCAGGTCAGCCTGAAGGTGGACGCGGTGTGCGGCATCGTCGAAGTCGATGACTGGTCCGGGCATCCCGAGCATGTGCGCCAACGCTACGACTCGCTGTACCGCCCGGTCGATGACCATCGGCACATCCACGGCGCCAACCTGGGCGTGAGCGCGAATGCCTACCAGCGGGCCGGCGGTTTCAAGGCGTTGGCCGCCCATGAAGACGTGCACCTGGTCGCCGACCTGCAGCGCATCGGCGCGTCCATCGCGTGGATTTCCGCGAACAGCGTCACCACCAGCGCACGAAAAGACTACCGGTGCAAAGAAGGCTTTGGGGATTATCTAAACTCACTGGCAGCGACCTCGCTGTCCAGCTGATGTTGGCCAGGCGCACTCGCTAAAACCGCACGGCAGGGCCAAAGTGCCCTGCCCTTGCCACTTATGATCACTCCCTATCCGACGCCGGAATCTTCAATGCCGCCCATCGATCACCCTGCCAGTCCCCGCGACGACACACTCGGCGGGGGCATGCCCAGCGCCAGTGTCGCCATGCCCAAGACCGGCAACTGGTTCAAGCGGCTGCTCGCGTTTACCGGCCCCGGCTATATGGTCGCCGTGGGTTACATGGACCCGGGCAACTGGGCCACCGACATCGCCGGTGGTTCGAAGTTTGGCTACCTGCTGCTGTCAGTCATTCTGCTATCGAATCTCATGGCTATCGTCCTGCAAGCGTTGTCGGCGCGGCTGGGCATCGTCACGGGATGGGACCTGGCGCGGGCCTGCCGCGAGCGTTGCAGCCGACCGGTGTGCATCGCCCTGTGGATTGCTTGCGAGATCGCGATCATTGCCTGCGACCTGGCCGAGGTGATCGGCACTGCCATTGCGCTGAACCTGTTGTTCGGCATTCCGCTGATCTGGGGCGCGGTGATCTCGGCGGTCGACGTTTTTCTGATTTTTCTGCTCATGGGCCGCGGGTTCCGCGCGCTTGAGGCGTTTGTCATCGCGCTGCTGCTGGTCATCTTCGGCTGCTTCGCGATCCAGATGGTGCTGGCACAGCCTGATCTCGCGGAGCTGTTTGCCGGCTTCATCCCCAAGGCCGAGGTGGTGACCAATCCCGAGGCGCTGTATCTGGCGATCGGCATCATTGGCGCCACGGTGATGCCGCACAACCTGTACCTGCACTCGTCCATCGTGCAGACCCGCGCCTATCCGCGCACGGACGAAGGCCGACGCATCGGCCTGCGCTGGGCGGTGACCGACAGCACGATCGCGCTGACGCTCGCGCTGTTCGTCAATGCGGCGATCCTCATTACAGCAGCGACGGTGTTTCACAAGGCTGGCAAGACCGACGTGGTGGAAATCGAGCAGGCCTACCATTTGCTCTCGCCAATGCTGGGCGTGGGCATGGCGTCGATGCTGTTCGGCGTGGCGCTGCTGGCGTCGGGGATCAACTCCACGGTCACCGCGACCCTGGCCGGTCAGATCGTCATGGAAGGATTTCTGCGCCTGCGCCTGCCGGGCTGGATCCGCCGCCTGCTGACGCGGGGGCTGGCGATCATTCCGGTGATTGTGGTGACCAGCATTTACGGCGCCCAGGGCACCGCCAAGTTGTTGGTGCTGAGTCAGGTCATCCTGTCGATGCAACTGCCCTTCGCCATCGTGCCGCTGGTGCGCTTCGTGTCGGACCGCAAGCTGATGGGCGATTTCGTGACCGGCCCCATTCTGACGAGCCTGGCCTGGGGCATCGCGCTGCTGATCATCGTGCTGAACGTGGTGTTGCTGCTGGGGGCGTTTGGGGATTGAAGTCCCGGGATGTCTGCGATTTCGCTGAGAAACTCCACCCGTAGATAACGGCTTGCTGGCGAACTCAATCCGTAGGAGCCGGCTTGCTGGCGAACGCGTCTGTTCAGCCGACATCACCCTACCTGAGCTGCCGTCTTCGCCAGCAAGCCGGCTCCTACAGGTTTTGTATTTCATGCAGATATTCGGTCAGGCCAGCGCCCCAATTTTGTGGGACCGGCTTTAGCCGGGAAGACGTAGGTCTGAACACCATCAATTCTGCGGCGTGGCGCCTGACGCTTTCCCGGCTAAAGCCGGTCCCACACTGGATACGCGGTGCCTTTGTGGGACCGGCTTTAGCCGGGAAGACGTCGGCTCGAACACCATCAATCTGCAGCGTGGCTTCAGACGCATTCCCGGCTGAAGCCGGTCCTACACTGGATACGCGATCCTGCTTAATGGGTCATCCCGTGGTCATGGCTCATGTCCATCGCGGCGCGGGCCGGGGCGGTGACGTTCACCACTTCGGTCTCGCCCTTGGCAGTCTTGACGGTCAGGGTCAGTGGCACCTGATCGCCCTCCTTGATCTGGCCGTTCAGGCCCATGAGCATGACGTGGTAACCATCGGGGTCCAGCGCCACGGTCTTGCCTGCCGGCAGCGGCACGGCGTCGACCGGGCCCATGCGCATGACGTCGTTGGTCATGCTCATCTCGTGGATCTGCACATCTTTGGCCACCGGCGAGGTGACGCTGAGCAGCGTGCTGTCGGTGTCGGCAGTGATGCGCATGAAGGCCCCCGATGAAGGCTGCCCGGCCACCGTTGCACGCACCCACGGATCCTCGACCCGCGTTTGCGCAACCGCATTCAGGCTGAGGCCGGCCAACAGGGAGACCATCAACGTGCGCGAAACGAACGAGCGCGAAACAGCATTCAACAAGGCATTCATCAGCAGACTTCCATGACAGTGAGCAAATCTTCCGCGCATTGCTTGGCGGAAAGCGAAGGCGACAGTCCCAGGCGCAGGTTGCCCCGGGAGTCGAAAACGAAGCTGGTGGCGGTGTGGGACATGGTGTAGGTGTTCCCCGCCGGGACCTTTTCGTAGAACACGCCGAATTCTTTGGCGACGTGAGCGGTTTCTTCCAGCGTGCCGCGCAGGGCGACGAAGGTCGGGTCAAACTGTTTGATGTAGGCGTCGAGGATCTGCGGCGTGTCGCGCTCGGGGTCGACGGTGATGAAGATCACCTGCAGCGTCTTGCCGTCTTCGCCCATCATCTTCTTGATCTGCGCAGCGCGAGCCAGCGCCGTCGGGCACACGGCCGGGCACTGGGTGAAGCCGAAAAACACCATCGGCATCAGCCCGCGATAACTCGACAGGGTTTTCACCTCACCGTCGGTGTCGGTCAGCTTGAAGGTGCGGCCCATGATCTTGTTGCTCAGATCTTTGCCGTACTTGAAATCCAGCGCAGTGGTCGAACCGTCACAGCCGGCCAGCAGGCCCAGCCCCAACAGGCCCATGCCGGTGACCACCTGACGGCGGGTCAGAAACTCATTCATCTGGCGAACTCTCGAAAGCAGCGGCTGGCGCCAACGCCAACCCTTTTTTCGTCCACCTCACGGCACCGCAGGCGTTATTGGCAGCCGCACTGCTAGCCAGGAGGGACGAAGCGAAAAAAACAGGTGCCAGACAGTGTCGCGCATAACCGGCTTGAATAGGTTACGAGCGAACTTTACGGAGGCCATTCGACGACGCTGCACGCCTTGACCCCCATGGGCCGGGAAACGCTTACTGCGACAAAACCGCGCACCTGGCCACGTCGCGTTGATTAGCGGCCTCGCGGACCCTCCCTGCCGGGATCATTCAACCGTTCCGGCAGAAGAAATGTTTGAACCCCGACCCGCTCGCGCTGCCGAATTTCATCAGCAGGCCGCGCAAGCGGGCCAGGCAAAAGCCCGCGCACCTCGCGTCGGCGTCAACGGGTCGGAGACAGTCAGCCATGCGGGACGATGCACAAGGACTTGAATCACTGCTGGCGGATTTCGCCCACCGTGACAATCCCCGCGTGCCTGACGCTCCCCTGCGTCACGCCATGCAGCGCTGCCTCGACAGCGGACTCGATCAACTGCCGTTACCCGGCAGCGGTCGCACCCTTGAACGCTGGCGCCAGCTGGCAACGGTGGCCGGAATCGATCTGGCGCTGCTCAAACTCTACGAAGGCCATACCGACGCCCTCGCCATGCTTCATGAATTGAGAGCTAACGAGCTTAATACCGCGCCTTTCGAAGCACCCGGCATCTGGGGCGTGTGGGCCGCTGAACCGCCCGACGCCAAAGTCGGGCTCAGCCAACGCCACGGCGACAAGGTTCGCCTCAACGGCCGCAAGGCCTGGTGCTCCGGCGCACAACAACTGGATTACGCCCTGCTCACCGCCTGGGCCAGCGATGAGGCGCCGCAACTGGTGGCCGTCGATCTGAAGCAGCCCGGCGTGCGCTTCAGCAGCGAGACCTGGCAGGCCGTGGGCATGGCCGGCACCGCCAGCGGCGACGTGCACTTCGACGGCGCGGTCGGTATTTGCGTGGGCAACAGCGGCGAGTACCTCACCCGACCCGGATTCTGGCAAGGCGGCGCCGGCATCGCCGCGGCCTGGTACGGCGCGGCAGTGGCGCTGGCGAAAAGCTTGCGCGCGCACCGGCATCACGGACGGCCGGAACCCCACGCCGACGCTCACCTGGGCAGCGCCGATGCCGCGCTGTGTGGCGCGGCGGCGGCCTTGCGCGAATGCGCTGCATGGATCGACGCGCATCCGAAGGACGACGCGAGCCTGCGGGTACAGCGCCTGCGGGCGCAGGTCGAAATGGCGGTTGAACAGGTGTGCCGGCATGTCAGTCGGGCGCTGGGCGCGACGCCTTTCTGCCGCGACCCGCACTTTGCGCGTCTGGCCGCCGACCTGCAGGTGTTTATCCGACAAAGCCACGCCGAACGCGACCTGGCGCATCTGGGCCAGCGAGTTGCCACGGGCGAAACCGAGGATTGGTCACTATGAACGAAGCACACCCTTTCGGCGTAACCGGCACCCCGTTAAGCGCCTGGCAGAACAGCGTGGCGTTGCGCGGCGTGCGCCCGATCACCCTGGAAGAACTGGTCCCACCCGGCGCGCGCCTGATCGTCCTCGCGCCGCACCCCGACGACGAGGTGCTGACCTGCGGCGGCCTGCTCGCGGCGATGGCCCAGCGTCAGAACGATGTGCAGCTGGTTGCCGTCACCGACGGCGAAGGCAGCCATCCGCAATCACCGCTGTGGCCCGTGCAACGCCTGCGCACGGAGCGGCGTCGGGAAAGCGAGCAGGCCGTCGCTCATCTGGGCCTGGACGTGTCGAGGTTGTCTTGGCAACGGCTCGGTATGGGCGACGGCCAAGTGGCCGAGCATGCCGACTCATTGATTGCGCTGCTCACCGAAGACCTGCGTCCCTCGGACGTGTTGCTGACCACCTGGCGCCACGACGGCCATTGCGACCACGAAGCCGTCGGCCATTGCGCGGCCCAGGCGGTCGCCAACACCGGCGCGACGCTGGTTGAAATCCCGGTGTGGGCCTGGCACTGGGCTGAACCGAACGATCCACGCATCCCCTGGGAGCAGGCTCGCAAATTCTGGCTCAGCGAGGAGCAACTGCGGCGCAAGCGCGAGGCCATCGGTGCCCACTTGAGTCAGCTGGAAAACGACCCGAGCACCGGTGCGCCGGCGGTGCTGAACCCGCAGACGCTGGAGCGTCTGCTGCAACCCTTCGAACTGGTGTTTCTGTGAGCATGACAGGTGAGTATTTCGACGAACTGTTCGCCGGCAGCGACGATCCCTGGTCCTTCCGCACGCGTTGGTACGAGCATCGCAAACGCGACCTGACCCTAGCCGCCCTGCCCCGCCAGCGCTATGGGCGGATCTTCGAGCCGGGATGCGCCAATGGCGAACTGAGCCTGCGCCTGGCCGAACGGTGCGACGCGCTGTTGTGCATGGACCTCAGCCCCCGGGCCGTCACCCTGGCCCGCGATCGCCTGAGTGCGCACGCCCATGTTCAGGTGCTGGAAGGTTGTCTGCCCCAGGACTGGCCGGCGGGGGAATTCGAGCTGGTGGTGATCAGCGAATGGGCCTACTACCTGACGCCCGATGCCTTTGGCGAGATCATCGAGCGCATTCGCGAAAGCCTGACGCCGGACGGCGCGGTGCTGGCGTGCCACTGGCTGCACCCGATTGAAGGCTGCCCGATGGAGGGCCGCGAAGTGCATCAGGTCCTCGCCCGCCACCTGGCCATGGAACGCACGCTGCATCACGCCGAGCGGGATTTTCTGCTGGAAATGTGGATCAAGGACCCGCGCGGCATCGACCTCAACGAGGCCGTTCGCTGATCTCTGGGTTAGACGATCTGCGGGCCGATAAACGCCTGCGCGCCTGACTCGCCCAGCAGTCCGTTGACGAACAGGCGCGCCTGCCGGGTCAACTGGTCGATGTGCCGATCGCGCTGTTTCTCCGCATCGGTCATTGCGCGTTTGCCGTGCTGTTTCAACAGATAGCTGTGGATCTGCCGCACTTCCAGCGAGTTGTAGATCGGCGCGATGTCCAGCACCGCCAACAGGCCGTCGGTTTGCTGCTCGCGGGTGTTCATCAGCACCTGCGGCCCGCGCGCGCCCAATACCTGAAAGCCCAGGGCCTCGAACACCGGCACCTTCGCGACGAAGCAGGCCAGCTCGGCGTGGGGGTAGCGTTCGGTCATCTTCGTCAGCATGGCCCGCGCCACGCCCTGACGACGGCGCGCCGTCTGCACCGCCATGTACGCCACGGCGCACGCCTGCGGGTCCTGTTGAACCGGCAGATAGAGCAAAAAGCCGATAACGACGGAGGGATCCTCGGCGTCCAGCGCCACGATCAATTCCACCGCAATCCCCCGCGAGCCGTCCATCGCCTGCACGTACTGATGCACCTCATGGCCGACGCCGTATTGATACAGCGGGTACAACGGATTGCTCGGGGCAATGGCGACCATGCTGAGCTCGGTGACGTAATCAATCACCATCTGCATGATCTGGCTCTTGATCGATTCCGGTGGCGTGGCGTCGAGGCGCATGACAGTAAACGTGGGGCTGGGCATTGTGATCCTGAATTCGGGGTCGGGCGGTGGGTTCGAGCCGTGCATGATACCCGCGCATTGACTCCGTTATCGAACCCTGCCGCTAATGCGCAGCCCAGTGGGAAAGTCGGCGCTGGACGTCAGCGGCACCTCCCAGGCATTCGCTGGCGGAGTCACCCGGCACGCTCCGCTCCAGCGTGGTGACCGGCCTGCCGGGAGGCGAATAGAGCGTGATGCGCCGTTCTCCCGCTGGCAGAAACTCGATGCGGGTGCCGTCCTCCAGGTACAACGCCTCATCGGCGAACTTTCCATCCATCGCCTGGTAATAAGGTGGAGCGCTCAAGCACGTGCGCAGGTCGCCGTCCTCGAAAATTTCCACGTAGAAGGTGCCGCCGGCATGGGGGCCGGTCCAAAGGCCGGTGAGGTGTTGGGGCGGAGACGATGCGCTCACTGAGGTGTAATCCACTAACGACAGTCCAGATGTCCTGGTGTTGCTGCCGGTGCCAGTACAGCCCGACGCGCACAACACGAACGCCGCCCATAACAGCGTCAGTGTGGCTCGCGTCCTGCTAAACCGTTTATCCATAGTGAACTTCGACTTCCAGCACGTTATTGACTCGCAGGCTTGATGGAGTTCCGAGGACTTCCCTCGCTTATAAACCTGCTCTTAGTCTGAATGGGCTGTAAATGACTCTAGTACGCACCCACAGCCCTCGCAACTCTGAGCAATGGAATGCAGCCGCTGCGCGCATGGCCGTGTCCCTTTCAAGCGCACTTTACGTGCCCTTTCACCCGCCCTGATCAACGCCTGAACTCGCGCGAAGCCACGCCGTTCGCCATCTGAATGCTTTTCACCCGGGATCAGATCGTAAACAGGGCCTATGCTTGGAAGAGCGGGTGGTCAGTGATGCCGAAAAATTTCATCTAAACCGCAGGTCCGGGAGTTGAACCCCATATACGGCGCACAGTCCATGCACTACATCCCAAGGGGGAACATCGATGAATGACTTATCAAAAGCTTCAGGGCTGAGGCGTTTTACTTCCATCATTGCAGGCATCTTTGCCCTGTTTCTGATGGTAGGCGGCATCTGGCTGCTCACATTGGGCGGCTCTTTTTATTATCTGTTTATGGGCGTCGCGCTGCTGGTGTTCGCCGTTCTGTTGTGGCGACGTTCAGCTGCATCGCTCTGGCTGTATGGCGCGCTGATGCTGATCACCGTGGTCTGGGGCCTGTGGGAAGCCGGCACGGATTTCTGGGCGCTGGTGCCGCGTTTCGACATTCTCGGGGTGTTGGGTCTGTGGCTGCTGATCCCGGGCGTCACCCGTGATATTCCGGAGCGTCTGAAGCCGGGCAAAACCTTTTTATCCGCGACATTGGCGCTGGCGATCGTGGTGATGGTGTATGCCATCTTCAACGACCCGCAGGAAATCAACGGCAGCATGGCGACGGCGCAACCGGCGCAGCACCAGCCTGTCGAAGGCATCGCCAACGGCGACTGGCCTGCTTATGGCCGCACCCAGTCGGGCACGCGCTATTCGCCGCTCACCCAGATCAACGAAGGCAACGTCAAAGACCTTCAGGTGGCCTGGACCTTCAACAGCGGAGAATCGAAAACCGCCAACGACTCCGGTGAAACCACCAACGAACTGACGCCGATCAAGGTTGGCGACAACATGTACATCTGCACCACCCACCAGATCCTGGTGGCGCTGGACCCGGCCACTGGCAAGGAGAAGTGGAGATTCGATCCCAAGCTCAAATCCGATCCGTCCTTCCAGCACTTGACCTGCCGTGGCGTCGCCTACTTCGATCAGGCTGACACCACTCAGTTTGCGAAAAGCCTCGAAGGCACCCAACCGGTCGCCACCAGTTGCCCGCGCAAAGTGTTCCTGCCGGTCAACGACGGTCGCTTGTTCGCCATCAACGCTGACACCGGCGCACCGTGCGCCGACTTCGCCAAAAACGGCGAACTGGACCTGCTGCACCTGCAGCCCTACCCGTATCCGGGCGGCCTCGAACCCACCTCCCCGCCTGTCGTGACCGGCACCACCGTGATCATCGGCGGTTCGGTGACCGACAACCTGTCGGTGCACGAGCCTTCCGGCGCGATCCGTGGCTACGACGTCAACACCGGCGCGCTGAAGTGGATCTTCGACACCGGCGCTGAAGACCCGAACGCGATTCCGGGCGACGGCAAGACCCTGGTCAACAACTCGCCAAACGCCTGGGCACCGCTGGCGTACGACGCGAAAACCGACGTGGTCTATGTGCCAACCGGCAACCCGACGCCGGACATCTGGGGCGGCAATCGCACCCCGGTGATGGAACGTTATGCAAGCTCGATCGTTGCGATGAACGGTTCCACCGGCAAACTGGTGTGGAGCTTCCAGACCACCCACCACGACTTGTGGGACATGGACGTACCGGCTCAGCCAACCCTGGCCGACGTCAAAACCGGCAGCGGCGAAGCCGTCCCTGCGGTGTACGTGCCGACCAAGGCCGGCAACCTGTTCGTGCTGGACCGTCGCGATGGCAAGCCAATCGTGCCGGTCCATGAAATGCAGGTGCCCGCCGGTGAAGCCGCGCCTGGCGATCGGGTCAGCCCGACTCAGCCGCGCTCGGACCTTAACCTGACGTCGATTCAAACGCTGACCGACAAGGAAATGTGGGGCGCGACCATGTTCGACCAACTGGTCTGCCGCGTGATCTTCAAGCAGCTGTCCTACAACGGCCAGTACACGCCGCCGTCCGAGCAAGGCACGCTGGTGTTCCCGGGCAACCTGGGCGTTTTCGAATGGGGTGGCATCTCGGTGAACGCCGACCGTCAGGTTGCGTTGATGAACCCGATGGCCCTGCCGTTCGTGTCCAAGCTGATCCCCCGTGGCCCGAACAACCCACTGTGGCCTAAAGAAGGTGCCACCGGCAGCGGTACCGAAATGGGCATTCAGCCTCAGTACGGCGTGCCTTACGGCGTCGAAATCAACGCCTTCCTGTCGCCCCTGGGCCTGCCGTGCAAAGAGCCGGCGTGGGGCTATGTTGCCGGCGTCGACATGAAGACCCACGATGTGGTCTGGCGCAAGCGCATCGGCACCATCCGCGACAGCCTGAAAGGCATTCAACTGCCGCCGCTGAAAATCGGTGTGCCGATGCTGGGCGGGCCGATTTCCACGGCCGGGAACCTGATGTTCATCGCCGGTACGCAGGACAACTACCTGCGCGCCTACAACGTCACCAATGGCGATCTGCTCTGGGAAGCGCGCTTGCCGGCAGGCGGTCAGGCAACGCCGATGACGTATGAAAGCAACGGCAAGCAATACATTGTCATCATGGCCGGCGGGCATGGCTCGTTTGGTACCAAGATGGGCGACTCGTTGATCGCCTACGCCCTGCCGTCGAAATAATCGACCGCTGAGCGGCAAGTAAAAAGAGCCCGAGTGATCGGGCTCTTTTTTGCTCGTTTTTTGCCGCGCTGGCACGACGACTGTGTGAGTGGTAATTCTTGGCAACCCTTTCGAGATCTCAATATGAATCCCAATCCGCCAATCGATAACGCACTGCGCGTCGCGCTGGTCACAGGATCGACCTCCGGTATCGGCGCGGCCATTGCACGTACCCTGAGCCGGGCGGGTTATGCGGTGGTCCTCCATTCGCGAAACTCTGCGGATACAGGTCGCGCTATGGCTGCCGAAATGAAACAGGCGGTCTACGTGCAAGCTGACCTTGCCGTTGAAGCTGACAGGGTCAGGCTCGTTAAGGAGGCGATCGCCGCGTGGGGTCAGCTCGATGTACTGGTCAATAACGCCGGCATCAGCAGAGTTATTCCGCACAGCGATCTTGCCTCGGCCACGTCGGCGGTGTGGCACGAACTTAACGAGATCAATGTGGTGGCGCCGTTCCACCTGGTCGCATTGGCCGAATCCGCATTACGCGATGCCGCTCGCTTCCGTCGCGCAGGTAGCGTTGTAAACATCAGTTCCCATGCGGGTGTCCGGCCCAAGGGCGCATCCATTCCCTACGCGGTGAGCAAAGCGGCGCTCAATCACATGACCCGCCTGCTGGCGGTGTCACTTGGGCCAGACATTCGCGTAAATGCTGTGGCGCCTGGCCTGGTCGATACGCCTCTCACCGCAGAGTGGACAACTGCCCAGGCGTTGTGGCGAGATCGCGCGCCAATGCGCAGGGCAGCCAGCCCGGACGACATTGCAAACGCTGTTGTCATGTTGGTTGATTCAGACTACTTGACCGGTGAGATATTGCTGTCAGACGGCGGATTGAATCTGACCTAGGATCCGCGCTCTGCGCAGGGGCGGCGCGAGAAGCGGCTGCGGGGCCTACCCTTATTGAAAAAGCCAAGGCACGATACCCACTGACATTGAAGTGGACACCACGACTTGGCCTCATCAGGACGGGAAAATCGCGTGGCCCGCCGGTGTAAGTAATGGCGGGCGCCTGGACCTTAGTCAGTCTCGATCACACCCGTCATCGCCGTATAACGACTCTGCGGGTTCTTGAGCTTGTCGAGCACCTCGTCCGGCGTGGACTCGCGGAACACCACCATGTGCCCCACCTCCTCGCCGCCTTCGGTGACGCGCTCGATGTCGTTGATCATCCAGGTTTTCAGCTCTTCCACGCTGATGCCCAGTTGCTCGGCGACCTGACCGTGGAAGCGCTCTGCGTCGTATTGATTGAATTCGTCGTTGTTCATGGCCTTGGCCTCCTTTAGCGGGTGTAAGTCTGAGGCCGCAGGCGGCGCGCACAGTTCACTCGGTTATGACCCGCGGTGCTCAGCGCCATGATCAACCCAGTTTTTAGCGCGCGCGGGGCCCGGCCATCCATGGGCTGTATTCGAACGCTACCGCGCCTCTGGACACGCCGGTTTCATCCACGGAGAAACCCGGCATCTGCGCAATGTCGAGATGCTTGCACTGCTCGGTCAGTCGGCTTTGCAGAACATTGTCGTAGGTGAAGGCCTCCGGCCGTTCGCGGTGGCGTTCGAGGTTGACGACGCATTCCTGAACCCTGCCCTGCTTGTTCGCCAGATACTCGAAGGTGACCACGCCAATGCTGCCGGGCGGTGATTTCATCAGTGTCCGCTCGGCGAAATACCGGCCCTGCGCGTATTGCTGATACCGGGGCTGCATGGACAAGCGCTGGATATCGGTCATTGGCACGTAGATCAAGGGGGCGACGACTTCCACGTTGCCGTCCTTGTTCAACCGGTCCCCGGGTACGATCGGGAACACTGCGCTCCAGCACACCTTTTTTGAAAGCTCGGCCACCGGTGCATTTGCCGTGGCAAGGCCCGTGGCCTGGGTTTCGCAACTGAAGACCTCGTTGTTGCGATTGAGCTTGATGAGCAGGCGGACCTCACCCGTCAGGCCTTCGCTGTTGGCCTCTAGCGCTCTATTTCCGAGAATGGACTGGAAACGCGTGACGAAGGTATGGAATTGCTGCTTCTTGATTTCTTCCGGGCTCGGGACGGCTGGGGCGGAGGCGGCGGCAGGAGACCCCACCTGACGGGACTCACAGGCCGTCAGGGCACAGGCCATGCTGGCGATCGCGGTCAAGCGGAGCGAGGGGGATTTGGGGCGAAGTAATGACAGGCGGGACACAAGCAGAGCAGGAAACATTGATCATCCTTGAACGACACAGAATAAAGCGCGCGAAGATACAGTTGCCCAGCGCAGTGCGTCTACGGGGCACACCGCGAACTGGATGACACACACTATGCGACACCTCAGTAATCACGTCGGGTATAGACCGTAGGAGCCGGCTTGCCGGCGAATGCGTAGTGTCAGTCAACATATTCACGGCTGACCCACCGCGTTCGCCAGCAAGCCGGCTCCTACAGAGTGGGGTTGTGTGTCTTCATGGGTGAGATGGGCTTGGCCGGGAAGGCATCAGCGTTTACGCCATAAATCAACAACCGACAACCGACCTCCGCCTTCGGCCAACGGCATGCGACAATCACGCACCGAACACCGTCGGTCCTATGACGGTCTGATGCAGAGACTTTTGCGCGGATGAACCCGATGATCAATGCCCTCGTATTTTTCGCAACCGTGATCGGCATGGAGGGCTTTGCCGTGTTTGCGCACAAGTACATCATGCACGGTTGGGGCTGGGGCTGGCACAAGTCGCACCATGAGCCGAGAACCGGCTGGTTCGAGAAGAACGATCTGTATGCCGTGGTGTTCGCCGGGTTCGCCATCGTGCTGATCGCGCTGGGCACTGCGGGAGCGCACCCGCTGGAATGGATCGGCGCGGGCATGACCGCTTACGGCTTTCTGTATTTCGTTGCCCACGACGGGCTGGTGCACAAGCGCTGGCCGTTCAAATACGTGCCGCGCAATGGCTATCTCAAGCGCCTGTACCAGGCGCATCTGATGCACCACGCGGTGTCGGGCAAGGAGCGTTGCGTGTCGTTCGGCTTTCTCTACGCGCCGAGCGTCACTCGTTTACGCGCCCAGCTTCGACGCTTGCATGACGGCCCGTTGCACAAATCCGACCCGGACGTTGCCACAGGTTCGCAGGCCGCGCCGGCCAGTGCCGACCTCGAGACGCGCTAGCCTTCCACGCCCCCACTAACACCAGACGCAGCTTGTCCAGCTTGCTGGTCGACACCCGCGCATCCCACGCCCGAGCGCCGCGCTGCCTGACCTTCACACCGATCTCGCGGTAGACGCACCCCGCCGTCGCCACCGCCCAGGCCGAGCGCCACGGCAGCGCGGTCAGGCCGGCGTTGGCGCTCTCGTAGTACGGCTCGGCCATGTTCACCAAGCGCTTCGCCAGCACCGCCACTGCCGGGCGAAACTCCGGCGCTGCAAGGCGATCGTGGGGAATGCCCAGCTCATCCAGCCACTCACTCGGCAGATAGCAGCGGCCCACCGAGGCGTCTTCAACGATGTCCCGGGCGATGTTGGTCAGTTGAAAGGCCAGACCCAGATCGCAGGCGCGGTCGAGGGTCGCCTCCTCACTCACGCCCATGATCTGCGCCATCATCAAGCCAACAACGCCGGCCACGTGATAGCAGTACTCTAGCGTGTCCTCGATGCACCGGTACTCGCGCTGGCTGACGTCCATCGCGAAGCCGTCCAGATGCTGCAGGGCGTAACGCTGCTCGATGCCATGGCGCAGAACAACCTCCCGGAACGCCTCGAACGCCGGACTGTGGGTCGGCGTGCCGGCGTAGACGGCGTGGGTCTGGGCGATCAGCCGTTGCAGGCGCTCGGTGACTTCCTGCTGACTGACCACCGACGCCGAGTGTCCCGCTTCCTGACCGTCAATGACGTCGTCGCAATGCCGGCACCACGCGTAGAGCATCACGGCGCTGCGACGCGTGACCGGGTCAAACAGGCGTGATGCGGCGGCGAAGCTTTTCGAGCCGACTTCGATGCTTTGGGTGGCGTGGTCGAGCAGCGCCTGATCGGCGACGCTCATGCGTGCAGGTCCTCCAGCATCAGCCCGGCCGTGGCTTTGGCCGAACCGATGACGCCCGGCACACCCGCGCCCGGGTGCGTGCCGGCGCCAACCAGGTACAGATTGCTCAGGCTCGCGTCGCGGTTGTGGGGGCGGAACCACGCGCTCTGGCGCAGGATCGGCTCAAGGGAAAATGCCGAACCGAGGTGTGCGTTGAGCTCGCCCTTGAAATCCTGCGGCGTGAAGATGCGGCTGGTGACCAGGTCCTCACGCAGACCCGGCATGTAGTACTTCTCCAGATACGCGAAGATGCGATCGCGGTAGCGCGGCCCCTCCACTTCCCAGTCGATATCGGCATTGCCCAGGTGCGGCACCGGCGACAGCACGTAATGGCTCGAACAGCCCGGTGGCGCGAGGCTCGGGTCGGTGATGCACGGCGCGTGCAGGTACAGCGAGAAATCTTCGGCCAGCGCCGCGCCCTTGAAAATTTCCTGAATCAGCGCCTTGTACCGCGGGCCGAAGCACACGGTGTGGTGCTGCAACTGGGGCTGCGGGCGCTTGAGCCCGAAGTGGATGACGAACAGCGAATTGCTGAAGCGCTTGCCCTTCAATCGCGCCCCTTCCTTGACCCCGCGCGGATGGCCGCCCAGCAGCTCGGCGTAGGTGTGCATGACATCGGCGTTGGAGGCCACGCAATCGGCGTTGATCTGCCGGCCATCCTTGAGGCGCACGCCCGTCACTCTCTGGGCACTGGTTTCAATGCTGGCAACATCCGCGTTCAGCTCGACGCGCCCGCCGATGTCCTCGAACAGCTTGACCATGCCCTGCACCAGCGCACCGGTCCCGCCCTTGGGAAACCACACGCCCCACTGGCGTTCCAGGGCATGAATCAGCGTGTAGATGGAAGACGTGGCAAACGGATTGCCGCCGACCAGCAGCGAGTGAAAGGAAAACGCCTGGCGCAGTTTGTCGTCCTCGATGAACTGCGACACCATCGAATACACGCTGCGCCATGCCTGCAACTTCGCCAGCTGCGGGCCGGCCTGAACCATGTCGCGGAAGGACAGAAACGGCACTGCACCGAGCTTCAGATAACCTTCCTGAAAGACCGCCTTGGAGTACGCCAGGAAGCGCTGATAACCGGCGACGTCCTTGGGGTTCAGTGCCGCGATCTGGGTGTCCAGAGACTGCTGGTCGTTGGCGTAATCGAACTTCGTCCCGTCTTCCCAGCACAGGCGGTAGAACGGCGACACGGGCAGCAACTCGACGTAATCCTTGATGGATTTGCCGGCGGCGGTGAACAGCTCTTCGATGGCTGTCGGGTCGGTGATCACCGTCGGTCCCGCGTCGAAGGTGAAACCCTGATCTTCGTAGACGTAGGCGCGGCCGCCGGGCTTGTCGCGTTTTTCCAGCAACGTCGTCTGCACGCCCGCCGCCTGAAGCCGGATGGCCAGGGCCAGGCCGCCGAAACCGGCACCAATCACAATTGCGCTTTTTGCTTGAGTCATTTCAATTCTCGTTGTGCTTAGGCAGGTGATGCCTGGCCTGGTAGTGCCTGGGCAGGTAACGGACAGCGGCTTTGACCGCCTCGTTGATCGGTACGGGCGGTTTGCCGGTGAGCACGCGCAGCTTGTCGGCCAAGGTACTGCGCCCTGCATAGAAACGGCTGATCAAGCCTTCGGACAGGCCATAGAAACGCTGCATCACCTGCCAGCGGTTCGAAGGACGTCCGGCCAGAAACAGCATGCGGTTGAGCAGCCGGTAGAAACGCTGGGATCGCCAGGCTTGCTGCGCGATGGCGCGGATGCCTGCGTCCAGTGATGTGGAATCAATAGTGGGTTCAGCGGCAATCCACTCCGCCAGCCGCACCGCATGGGGCAGCGAATAGCCGGTGGTGCAATGAAAAAGCCCGGCGCGCAAACCGGAACGTGGCTGCCCCGCCGCCTCGCGCCAGAAGCCCGCGAAATCTCCGGCCAGGGTGATTGGCAACACGCCCTGCTCTTCGCGCAGGCACTCGGCAATCGCCCAACCCTGTTCGGCGGCGTAATCGGCAATATGCTGACGAAGCTGGTCAGCGGAAAACGAATGCTGGTCGACGTAATGGGTGTCTTCGATCAGCAACGTGTCGGCTGAAAAAGGCAGCACGTAGACGAAGCGGTAGCCCTCACTCTGCGTAACGCGGGCGTCCATGATGATCGGCGCGGTCAGGCCATGGGGCGCCTGCAAGCGCAGCAACTGTCCCAGGAAGGCCTGCTGCCCCAACACCATGTGCGCCGTGGCCTGCACACCGCGGCCGTCGATCACCGCGCGGGCCTGAAGCCGCTCGCCGCCGTCCAGCACCACGGCGTTCGGCGTGAGCTCGGTGATGCGCCGGCCGGTGAGCAGTGCATCGCCCAAGCCGGGCTCGATGACCTCGGCAAAGCGTTCCGAGGTCATGCTGGCGTAGCCACTGTTCAACCGTCGCGAGCGTTGCGGGAAGTGCACGTCATAGGCCGACCAGCGCTGCACCACCAAGGGCTGCAGCCACTGATGCTGCTCCGCCGTGAGGTCGCCTTCGTGGTAGGACCATGTGTGGTTGCCGCCCAGATGCGTCTGCTCTTCGATGCACAGCACCCGCAGCTCCGGCCGCCGCTGTTTGAGGCGCCAGGCGATCAGCCCGTTCGCCAGTCCGCCACCGGCGAGAATCAAGTCATACGTCATGGCAACTGCCTCGCCAGCACCGGCTCGCCCGTGCGCACCACGGCTTCGACAATGTCGGCGGCGCGAGACGTGCCGCCAGCGTTCGCCAGCTCGGTCGCCAGTTGATCAAAAGGTTCGGTGGACAGCCCGCGCAGTTGGGTGAGTCGCTCGCGAATCTTCCCTGCCCCGGCGCCGCGCCGCAGTTGCAGGCCAATCCCGGCGTGGGTGACGCGCGACGCAACGCCCGGCTGATCAAACGCGATGGGCATGACCAGCATCGGCGTGCGCGCCACGATGGCGTCCATGACCGTGTTCAGCCCGCCGTGGGTCACCACCGCATCGGCGTGTTGCAGCGCCCATTGTTGCGGCGCGAAATCCGTCACCCAGGTCGCGCCGGCCTTGATCAGCCGCTGCTCTTGCCGGGCATCGAGCCCGCCGCAATGGGCGACCAGCAACTGCGCATTCAATTGCCGGCTGGCCGTGGCGATGCGTTTGAACATGTCGTACCGACTGCCCTGCAGCGTGCCGAGGCTGGCGAAGATGAACGGCCGGGCGGGGTCAATCGGCCAGTCACCCGATTGCTCCGTTTGAGGCGGCCGCAGCGGCCCCACCGCGTGAAAATTCGCCGGTGGATGCTGACGGGGGAAATCAAAGCCCGGGATGGTCTGGCTGATTTGCGCATAGGGCGAGAGGCATTCATGCAATCCGTCGCGGGGCTCGATGGCCAGGCGGCGTGACGCATCACGGAGCACCTTGCTCAACGGCCCCATCAGCCAGTCGTACACCTTGCGGCTGCCTTCGAACATATGCTGACTGCGTTCATCGGTGGCGTAGGCAAAAGGCATCACCGGCAGCGGCAGCTGGGGTTCGCGGTTGACCGGCAAGGCGCAGGCCACCGAGACATACGGCAAGCCCAGCCCTTCGGCGACCATCCCGCCCGCCGCTTCCATCTGGTCGCACAGCAGGGCATCGATCTGCCGCACCGCCAGCGCGGAAGGCAGCTCGGCACACAGCATACGCGTGGTGCCGCACAGGTCGCGGATCACACGGCGCAGGCGCAATGGATTGTTCGAACAGGCGGCACGGCGCAGCGCCGCTTCAAGACTTCCCGGCGGATGAGTGAGGGCGCCAAGGGCATGAAAACCGATGCGCGGATCGGTCAGCCAGCGACGGGCATCGGCCTGCTGGAAAAAGGTGACCTGATGGCCCCGGTCGATCAACGTCCCGGCCAACGCCTGAAACGCCTGAAAGTGGCTGTAGAACGCCGGCGCCACAACGGCAAAATGCGTCATGACAGTAACGACTGCAGGGTGTTGGGCGCCAGCAAACGGGCGTTGCGCAACGCGCGAAGATTCTCTGAACCGGTGCAGAAACAGGCGATGCGCAACTGGCGGATGACGATGTCGAAGTGTTCGATGACGGCAGCGGTGGACAGCGTCGCATTGCGCAGCACGCCCGCGGCCTGACCCACAACATCCGCGCCCAGCCGAATGGCCTTGGCCACGTCGATGCCATTGTGAATGCCGCCGGAAGCAATCAACGGCGTGTCCGGGAGCGCCTGGCGAACCATGGCCAGGCTGACGGCGGTGGGGATGCCCCACTGCGCAAACGCCATGGCGACTTCGCGATCGGCCGGGCTCTCTGCGCGCTCGGCCTCGACGGCGGCCCAACTGGTGCCGCCCAGTCCGGCGATGTCCAGCACCTGCACCCCGGCTTCCACCAGCGCCAGCGCCACATCGGCAGACAGCCCGGCGCCCACTTCCTTGACCACCACCGGCACGCCGACACTGAGCACCACGCGGTGGATGGCGTCGAGAATGCCCTGCCAGCGTCGGTCCCCACCCGCTTGAACCGCTTCCTGCAAGGGGTTCAGATGAATGATCAACGCGTTGGCCTGCAGCATGTCGACGGCCCGCCTGGCCATGTCCAGGCCGTCAGGCTCGATTAACTGCGCGGCGCCGATATTGCTCAGCAGCGCGATGTCCGGCGCCAGACGCCGCAGTTCGCGGGTCAGGCCCTGATCACCGCCGCTTTGCAAGGCCACCCGCTGGGAGCCTACGCCCATGGCGATGCCCAGCTCCTGGGCGGCTTCGGCCAGATGACGGTTGATCGCGGTGGCCCGGTCGGCGCCGCCGGTCATGGAACTGATGAGCAGCGGCGCCCGCAATGCAATGCCCAAGAGCGAGCTGCTCACGTCAACGTCGTCCAGATTCAACTCCGGCAGCGCGCAGTGTTCGAAGCGGATGTCGTCCAGTCCGGAGAAGGAGGAACGCACGCTGGCGCGCCTGTCCAGCACGATATCGAGGTGATCGTCTTTTCGACGACCCATATCGCTGTGAGTCATACTCGCTCCATGCAGCTGAATTATTGAACCGGCTATACGGTCTTCTGCAGACGCAATCTTGTACAAAACCGATTTTCCTGTACAACTTTGCCGTATCTTGAGGCATTTAGAAACAGCAGTTGTTCCGTGACGACCGGCCCCGCACCCCCTCACCGGTCCGCGACGAACAGTATTACCGCTAAAGCATAGGGAAAGACCGATGGCAGGTAACGTCGACACAACAATCAAATCGGGCTTTGCCGGGCGACTGGGAGACGTCCGGGCGGCCATCGAAACGCGGCTCTCGGAGCTTCTGCCCGAATCCGGCAACGAGCGCGATCTGGTGGCGCTGGCCATGCGTGAATCGACGTTGGCACCGGGCAAGCGCATGCGCCCGGTGCTGTTGGTGCTCGCCGCTGAAGGGCTGGTGGAGGAAGGCCGTGAAAACAGCCGCACGATCAGGCGTCAGGCCGTGGACCTGGGCTGCGCCGTCGAGATGATCCACGCCGCATCGCTGGTCCTCGACGACATGCCCTGCATGGACAACGCGTCGCTGCGGCGGGGTCTGCCCACGGTCCACCTGAAGTTCGGTGAGGACGTGGCGATTCTGACCGCCATCGCCCTGCTCAGCCGTGCGTTCGGTGTCGTGGCCAGCATCGGCGACCTGGCCGCCACCACGCGCACGGAACTGGTCGAAGTGCTGGCCAATACCGTCGGCATGCAAGGTCTGGTGCGCGGGCAGTTTCAGGATTTGCGCGACGGTCAGCGCAGCCGTGACGCAGACGAGATCGCCCTGACCAACAACCTGAAAACCGGCGTGCTGTTCGGCGCAATCATGGACATGGCGTGGCTGATCAGTGGCGCGCGGGAAGAACAGCGGCCGCTGCTGCAGAACTTCGCCATGGAGCTGGGCCAGGCCTTCCAGATGTACGACGATCTGCGCGACCGCTGTGCCGACAGCGACAAGGATCAAGGCAAGGACGACGGCAAATCCACGTTCGTTTCGCTGTACGGCGAGGACAAGGTCAAGCGGCAACTGGCGCTGCACCTGTCCAGCGCCGAGCAGGCGCTGCGTGAGGTCTACGGCGACGCCTCGACCATCGCAGGCTACCTGCGGCAGATCTTCGAGAAGGCCATGCTCACCGGCTAGCCGACTGCGAACCCAGTTTTGCGATGGCCTGCTTGAGTTGTTCGCCGTTGGAGAAGCGCTCCTGGCGGACGACGGCGCCGTTTTTCAGCGTCAGCCACTGCACGGTTTCGCGGTCGCCGTCATACGCCGAGGCGACCCGGGCGTCACGGTCAAGCAAGATGCGAAACTTGGCCGAACGCATGGCAGGCACTGCGACCATCTTTATCAGGGACGGCATCTTCTCGATGTCTGCCACGTACACAACGTGGCGCTGCTCCAGGTAACCCTCAGGATTGTTTTCCAGTGCGGCGTTGACCATCTTCGCCGCCGCCATGCTGCGGGCGATCAACAGCACCTGGGCCTGATCGTCCAGCGTGTAGGCCTTGTCGAACTGGTCGAGCAGCGTCCATTTGGCGATCGGTTGGGGCGCGTCCTGGGCGAATGCATTGAGACTGAGGAACAGAGCAAGGGCCGCAAATTGCCGCATGGTTTAAATCCCTTTAGCAGGAAAGATTGAACAAGGGTAATGCCTCGGCGGTGCGGGATGTGCCCGCGTCAATCGCCTTTCTGGAGCCAATGATGGCTCAACTGACGAGGCGTGCGCCAATTTACCAGCAAGCGGTCAGGCCGGTTTGCCTGTTATGGGTTGTGCAGGCGATTTCCCGGCTGAAGCCGGTCCCATGAATCGACCGCGTACCCCCAGTGGGATTGGCAAACCTCGACTGTGGGACCGGCTTTAGCCGGGAAGGCGTCGGCAGTCGCGCTGCAGAATTGATGGTGTCCACATTGGCCTCTTCCCGGCTGAAGCCGGTCCTACGAATCGACCGCGTACCCCCAGTGGGATTGGCAAACCTCGACTGTGGGACCGGCTTTAGCCGGGAAGGCGTCGGCAGTCACACTGCAGAATTGATGGTGTTCACACTGGCCTCTTCCCGGCTGAAGCCGGTCCCACGAATCGACCGCGTACCCCCAGTGGGATTGGCAAACCTCGACTGTGGGACCGGCTTTAGCCGGGAAGGCGTCGGCAGTCGCGCTGCAGAATTGATGGTGTCCACATTGGCCTCTTCCCGGCTGAAGCCGGTCCCACTGAAAACCAATCAGTCTCTAGGCCTAAGCGCCGCCACCGCTTCGATCTCGATCAGCATCCCGTCCAGCGCCAGGCGTGGGACGGGGATGAGTGTGCATACCGGCTTCATAGTGCATCCCCATGCGAGATCCGCCTGCTCGACCCACAGACGCAACCGTTCTTCCGAGTGATCAACCATCAGCAGCGTCAGTTTGAAGATATGGTGAAGGTCGGCCCCGCGGGATTGCAGCGCGGTGCGCAGGTTGGCGATCGCCTGGGCTGCCTGGTCGGCAAAGACCGGGGAAAGCTGGCCTTGGACATCCTCCCCGCCCTGCCCGGCAACAAACAGCCACTCGGCGCCCGGGGCAACGGCGGCGAGGTGGGAATAGGCGTTGGGGGCCGGATCGTACAAGCCTTCCGGGTTGTACAAGATGAACGGAGCAGCAGCGGGGGTTTGCGTCATGACGGCGATCCTGAACGTGAGAGCGCCCAGTTTCTGACCTCCACCTAAGTGGAGGTCAAGCAGGCGCCGACGTTTGAATCAATCCCCATCGCGTATCAATTCTCCAGCGCATACCGGCGGCAATGCTCCAGATAGCCTTGCTCGTGGCTGCCCACCAGATGCACGACGTTGCTCCACAGCCACGACGGCGCATCCAGGGTCTGCGAGCGGTTGAGTTGCAGTTCGCGCATCCACGACGAGCGCGTGGCCAGGTCCATCTGCCGGGCGTGGGCCAGGCCGACGACACGGGCCAGGTAACCGGCGGCTTTCATGGCTTCGCGCTCGCTCAACTGATCGAGCTCAAGCTTCATGTCCTGGGGCAGCAGCTCGCGGACGAAGAAGCCGTGATCCAGCATCCGCGTCGCGATCATCCGGTTGCCCAGACCTGGCGACAGATGCCGGGCCCCTTCCACCACACGCTTGCCGTTGTCCCGGGGCATGCCTGCCCGCGGGGTGCGCGGCGCGGCGGCAGCGACGGCTTCCTTGATGTCGAGCAGGCAATACTCCTGATCTTCATCGTCGCCCACGCTTAACAGAACCGCGTAGCGCAGCAGGCCCAGGGAACTGCACCCTTTCACCCAGTAGGCGCAATCAAGCATCTCGACGTGGTCATCCCTGGATCGGCCTTTGAGCGACGTCACCAGCGCATGAATCTCCGGCGTCGAGCACAGCTCTTTCAGGCCGTGACGCTCATCGCGGGACAACGACCAGAAATGCTTGCCCAGCGGAATGGTCGGCCGCGTGTCCTCGATACGCTCCTGGGCCAGGTGCTTCCAGGTCCTTTGAACGGCACTGCGCATCCCCGCTTTCACCTGAGCCGGGCGCGCAGGCTCTTGATCGTCGCCGTCTTCGAACGCCAGCTCGTAGCCCTGCATCATCTCTTCGAGCATTCTCGCGGTGGCGACGCCGGGCAGATCAGAGCCCCGGGCAGCGGTGGCCAGGGACAGGGCCAGACGCACCAGGTCGTGGGCCGGGTTACCGATCACGGTCTGATCCAGATCGCGGATGTGAATGTCGATGCGCCCTTTCGAATCGCCGGTGGGACCGAGATTACCGGCGTGACAGTCGCCGCAGATCCACACCGGCGGGCCGCTGGGCAGACGTCGGCCGGACTGGCTGTGAAGCCATTCGTAAAACTGCACCGTGCTGCCGCGCACATAGGCGTGGGCGGAACGGGCCATTTTCAGATTACGCAATTCGTTGAGCGGCTTGAGACGTGCGGAGGGTCGAGGGGTTTTCATGAACAATTCTTTGCAGGGAGATGTAGCGTTGACTCGCCCCGAAGAGAAATGTTGCGGAATGTTTCACGATTTGGGATGACGAGTTGTGATGTCAGAAATGATCCACCTCCGCCGACTGCCCCTTAGAACACAAACCCATGCCCCAACTCGCCCTCCATCCATTCGAGAAAGCGCCGCACCCTGGGAAATCCGGAGTGCGCTTTCGGGAATACCAGATGATGAGCCGCGACCGGGGCTGACAGCGCTTCGGGCGCGACCTCGACCAGCGCTCCGCTTGCCAGGTATTTCTGCGCCAGCAACGTGCTTTCGAGTGCAAAACCCAGGCCGTGGCTGGCGGCCTCGAGCGTCATGTACGAGCGGTCAAAACTCAACGCGTAAGGCTTTTCCGGGCGCGCCAGACCATGCTGGGCAAACCAGGCAGGCCAGCGCAGCAGCGTGGCTTCCGAGAGAATCAAATCCCGGTCCAGCAAGTCGGAGGCCTGAGCGACCGCACGCTGGCCGACGAGCTTGGGTGAAGCCAGTACGGCGAAGGTTTCGTTGCGCACCGTGCGCACTTCGAAGCTCGGCCAGTTCGGCTCGCCGTGGCGAATGTCGACGTCGATTTTGTCGCGACTGAAATGCAGCGACTCATAGGAGCACGACAGATTGATCTGAATGTCGGGGTGGCTCAGGCGGAAGGCCTCCAGTCGCGGCATCAACCAGAGCAGCCCGAAGCTGGGCGAGGAATGCAGCCGCAGGCAGTCGAGGCTGACGTCGCTGCCCGCCCGCTCCGTGGCGATGGCCAGGCTGTGCAGCAACCCGGAAATATCCTTCAGGTACTGCTCGCCCACCGGCGTCAGCGTGACCCCGCGCGCCGCACGCACAAACAGCTGGCGGCCAATCATCACTTCCAGCCTGGCGAGTTGATGGCTGACTGCCGAGGGCGTCAGGTCCAGCACTTCCGCCGCCCGCGCGACGTTTCCAAAGCGCGCGGTCTGCTCGAAGGCCTGAATGGCTTTCAGCGGTGGCACGCTGGCAGGTGCTTCGTCGATACGCCTCATGGGCCGGCTCCGGGTGAGTTCTTGTTATGTCGGGAGCCGACATTCAATCACCCCGAACGAGGCGTGACGAGTGCTGAATTTTTTTCAGCATCCAATGACTTTTGCGTCATTGCTCGACCCTTGCACGGAGCACAAGCTGATCCGGCCAGATATTTCGGACAGCGAAAAGGCTCGCTTCCCGCTGATCCAGCCCATAACAATAATCACACGAGATCACGCCCATGCTCCTTCAAGGCAAAATCGCAATCATCACCGGCGCCGCCTCCGCTCGCGGTATCGGTCGCGCCACCGCTGCCACCTTCGCTCAACAGGGCGCCCGCGTGGTCATCCTCGACCTCGACGAATCCGCCGCCCGCGACGCCGCCGCTTCCCTGGGCGAAGGTCACCTGGGCCTCGCCGCCAACGTCGCCGACGAAGCGCAGGTCAAACAAGCCGTCGCGCGGGTCATCGAACACTTCGGCCGCATCGACGTGTTGATCAACAACGCCGGCATCACCCAACCCCTCAAGACCCTCGACATTCGCCCCGGCGACTACGACAAAGTGCTCGACGTCAGCCTGCGCGGCACCTTGCAGATGTCCCAGGCGGTGATTCCGCTGATGCGCGAGCAAAAGGCCGGGAGCATCGTCTGCATGTCATCAGTGTCGGCGCAACGTGGCGGCGGCATTTTCGGCGGGCCACACTACAGCGCAGCAAAAGCCGGCGTACTGGGCCTGGCCAAAGCGATGGCGCGGGAGCTGGGGCCGGACAACGTGCGCGTGAACTCCATCGCGCCGGGCCTGATTCACACCGACATCACCGGCGGCCTGATGCAGGACGAGCGCCGCCACGCAATTATCGACGGCATTCCTCTGGGTCGCCTGGGCGCGGCACAGGATGTCGCCAACGCTGCGTTGTTTCTGGCCAGCGACCTGTCGTCCTACCTGACCGGCATCACCCTGGACGTGAACGGCGGCATGCTCATACATTGATGCCTTCTGCGCCGGCCGAGGCCGCCGGCGCTGTTCTGAATCGACGTTTCAGCCGCAGCTGACCATAAAAACAAGAGATCAGACCATCATGACTACCCTCTCCCTGGATGCGGTCGTTTCCGTCCGCACCAATGCCTACCGCAAAACCGCGTGGCGGCTGATGCCGTTTCTGATGCTGTGCTACCTGTGCGCCTACCTGGACCGGGTGAATGTCGGCTTCGCCAAGCTGCAGATGATGAACGACCTGGCCCTGAGCGAAGCGGTGTACGGGCTCGGCGCCGGCATGTTCTTCCTCGGCTATTTCCTCTGCGAGGTGCCGAGCAACCTGATCCTGCATCGGGTCGGTGCTCGCCGCTGGATCGCCCGCATCATGATTTCCTGGGGCATCATCTCCGCCCTCTTCGCTTTCGTTGAAACCGCCTGGCAGTTCTATGGCCTGCGCTTTCTGCTGGGCATCGCCGAAGCCGGTCTCGCACCGGGCCTGCTGCTCTATCTGACCTACTGGTTTCCGTCTTACCGCCGGGCGCGAATGACTGTGCTGTGGTTCATCGCCATTCCGCTGTCGGGAATGATCGGCGGGCCGCTGTCCGGGCTGATCATGACCCAGTTCGCCGGCGTGCACGGCTGGGCCGGCTGGCAGTGGATGTTTGTCATCGAAGCCATTCCCACCCTGATCGTCGGGCTGCTGGTGCTGAGTTACCTCAAGGACGGCGTGCACCAGGCCACCTGGCTCAACGACGAGGAAAAGGAGCTGGTCAACAAGGAGCTTGCCGAGGACAACAGCCAGAAAGTCACCCACGCGTCAGTCGGGGAGTTCATTCGTGATCGGCGCCTGTGGCTGCTGGCGTGCATCTATTTCTGCGTGGTCATGGGTCAGTACGCGATCACCTTCTGGCTGCCGACGCTGATCCGCAACGCCGGCGTCGCCGACCCACTGCACATCGGCCTGTTGACCAGCCTGCCGTACATGTGCGCCATCGCGGCCATGCTGTTGATGGGCCGCAGTGGCGACAAGCACCGCGAGCGGCGCTGGCACCTGGTGGCCCCGATGATCGCCGGCGCCATTGGCCTGTCGCTGGCGGCGTTGCTGGGGGGCAATCTGCTGCTGTCGGTGCTCAGCCTGTGCCTCGCCGCCTCCGGTGTGCTCTCGGCATCGTCACTGTTCTGGATGCTTCCGACCACGCTGCTGGGCGGGGTTTCCGCCGCCGCAGGGATCGCCGGCATCAACAGCTTCGCCAACCTCGCCGGCTTCTGCTCGCCATACCTGATCGGCTGGATCACCACCACAACTGGCTCAAGCGCCATCGGCATGTACCTGATCACCGGCGTGTTGTGCATCGGCGCCCTGCTGGTGCTGCGCATCCCCGCCGCGTCCGTCAATCGCTAATAAAAGGAGCCACTCACATGAACATCAGTCCATCGGGTCACGCCGCTTTGTCGCTGGCCCAGCGCGCCTTCAATATTCGTCGCCACGCCCTGCGCATGGGGCAGGTTCAGGGCCAGGGGTATGTCGGTCAGGCGTTGGGCGCGGCCGATCTGCTCGCGGTGTCCTACTTCCATGCCTTGCGCTATCAGCCGCAAGACCCCGAATGGGAAGATCGCGACCGTTTTTACCTGTCCATCGGTCACTACGCCATCGCGCTTTACGCCGCGTTGATCGAAGCCGAGATCATTCCGCTCGATGAGCTGGAAACCTACGGCTCCGATGACAGCCGCCTGCCCATGTCGGGCATGGCCGCTTACACACCAGGCATGGAAATCACCGGCGGCTCGCTGGGACACGGACTGGGCATTGCCGTCGGCGCGTGCCTGGGCCTCAAGCGCAAGCACTCCACCTCGTTCGTTTACAACCTGCTCTCGGACGGCGAGTTGAACGAAGGCTCGACCTGGGAAGCGGCGATGTCGGCCTCCCACTGGAAGCTGGACAACCTCATCGCGATCATCGACGTGAACAACCAGCAGGCCGACGGCCATTCCAGCGAAGTGCTGGCGTTCAAACCCATCGTTGACCGCTGGCAGGCCTTCGGCTGGTTCACCCAGCGTGTCGACGGCAATAACATCGACGCCCTGGTCAGCGCCTTTGACGCCGCGCGCAACCACGCCGGTGCGCAACCTCGGGTGATCATCTGCGACACCAAAATGGGCAAAGGCGTGGACTTTCTGGAGACCCGCGAGAAAACCCACTTCATTCGCGTCGATGAAAACGAGTGGGATCTGGCACTGGAAAATTTGCAACTCGGGAGAACGGCATGAGCGCACTGACCCACAACGAGCCCGGCAAGAAACGCCTGACGACGTCGGCGATGATTGCTTCGATTGCGTCCGAAGGCCAGGCCACACGCCCGGCGCCATTCGGCCACGCGCTGGCGGCCCTCGCCGAGCAACGCGCGGACATCGTCGGACTCTCCGCCGACCTGTCGAAATACACTGATCTGCACATTTTCGCCAAGGCCCACCCGGAGCGGTTCTACCAGATGGGTATGGCCGAGCAGTTGCTGATGAGCGCAGCGGCCGGCATGGCCCGAGAAGGCTTCGTCCCCTTCGCCACTACCTACGCGGTGTTCGCGTCCCGTCGGGCCTATGACTTTATCTGCATGGCCATCGCCGAAGAAAACCTCAACGTCAAGATCGTCTGCGGATTGCCCGGCCTGACCACTGGATATGGCCCGAGCCATCAGGCGACCGACGATCTGGCGATCTTCCGCGCCATGCCCAACCTGATGATCGTCGACCCTTGCGACGCGCTGGAAATCGAACAGGCAGTGCCAGCCATCGCCGCCCATCAAGGTCCGGTGTACATGCGCCTGTTGCGCGGTAATGTCCCGCTGGTGCTCGACGAATACGGCTACACCTTCGAGATCGGCAAGGCCAAGACCCTGCGCACCGGCAACGATGTGCTGATCATCTCCACGGGGCTGATGACCATGCGCGCGCTGGAAGCGGCGAAGGCACTGCAAGCCGACGGCGTCGATGTGGCAGTGCTGCACGTGCCGACCATCAAGCCGCTGGACGAGCAGACCCTTCTCGCCGAAGCGCGCAAACCCGGACGGTTGGTGGTGACGGCGGAAAACCATTCCATCATCGGCGGGCTGGGTGAAGCGGTGGCGACGGTGCTCTTGCGCAACGGCGTGACGCCGACGTTCCGGCAGATCGCCCTGCCCGACGCCTTCCTCGACGCCGGCGCCCTGCCGACACTGCATGATCGCTACGGGATTTCCACCCCGGCGGTGTGCGCGCGTATCAAGGCGTGGTTGTAAGCGCAGAACATCGGGGGGCTCTTCGAGTCCCCCCTCTTCGCCCAGGAGATTATTCGTGGACCCCGACCAACTGCTGGATCCCGAGTACCCCTTCTTTCGCGACGAAGTGTCCAGCGAATGGACGCTGAGCCAGCTCGCCGACATTCGCACACGTATCCACGCCACCTTCAAACCCGCCGGACTTGCGCGCGGTGAACAGCACTGGGTCAGTCAGCCCGCAGCCGCCCACACACTGCGGCTGTGCCTCTACCGACCTGGGAAAAGCGCTGATGCCCACGACCTCCCCGCGATTCTCTACGTGCATGGCGGCGGGTACGTGCTGGGTCGCCCGGAAATGGCCGACGACTACCTGGCGGATCTGGCGATTGAGTTGGGCGCCGTGATCGTTGCCGTCGATTATCGGCTCGCGCCGGAGCATCCGTTTCCCGCGCCGCTGGAGGACTGCTATCGCGGACTTGAATGGCTTCACCGAGAGCATGCTGCGCTGAGCGTCGATCCTGGCCGCATCGCAATCATGGGGCACAGCGCGGGCGGCGGACTTGCTGCGGCGTTGACACTGCTTGCCCGGAACCGTGGCGAGATTTCCGTCGCCGGCTCGGTGCTCATTTATCCCATGCTCGACCCTCGCACCGGCACCGCCGATGCACCCGTGCAAAACCCCGGCACCGGTACGTTCAGCTGGTCACGGGAGGCCAACCAATTCTGCTGGCAGTGCTACCGCGGCGAGTACCTCTGCAACGATGAGCAGGCGGCGCTGTTTTCTCCCGCGCTGGCCACTGACCTCAGCCACCTGCCGCCGAGCTTCATCGCTGTCGGTGCGTTGGATCTGTTCGTGGATGAAGACATGGCCTACGCGGGCCATCTCTCTCGCAGCGGCGTGCCCGTCGAGCTGCACGTTTATCCCGGCGTGCCGCACATGTTCGATCTGCACCCGGGCGGCGTGACAGAGCAGTGCAAGACGGATATCGTCCGCGCGCTGAGGAAAATGCTGGGGCTATGATCCGTCCTGCGGGGCAGCTTTCTAAAGCAACGCGCTCAAATCCAGCCTGTCCTGGGGCACCGGCATCGAGAAGTAATAACCCTGGGCCTGCCCCGCGCCCATTTCCCGCAGCAGCTCCAGGGTCGCGGCATCTTCCACGCCCTCTGCCACCACCGTCAGCCCAAGGGATTCGGCCATGCGCACAATGGCACGGACGATGGCGCGGCTGCGGGAGCTGGTGGTCAGTTCAAGGGTGAAGGACTTGTCGATTTTCAGCCCGCTGAAGTGGTACTGGTGCACGTAGCTGAGGGACGAGAACCCGGCGCCGAAATCATCGAGGACCACCGACACGCCGTTGTCAGCCAGGTGTTTCATGGCCTGACGCGCCAGCTCCGGCTCGGCTACCAGCGCGCCTTCGGTGAGCTCCAGACAGATGCGCGACGGCGCCACGCCATGCTGGCTGAGCAAACCAAGGACTTCGCTGGAAAATTCCGGGCGGGTGATGCTGTAGCTGGAGCAGTTGACGTGCACCGTCGGCCAGTGCGCGTGGTCGGGATGGGCGAGGATCACCACCACCTGCTGCAGCATGTAGAGGTCCAGCCGGCCGATCAGGCGCAGGCCTTCCAGCGCCGGCAGAAATTCACCCGGCGCGACGATTCGACCGTCGGCCTGACGCCAGCGAATAAGGGCTTCGAGGGCCAGTATCCGGCCGCTGGCCACATCGATGATCGGCTGGAAATACGGCAGCAGTTCGTCGGTGCGTTTGAGGGCATTGCGCAGCGCGGTCTCCTGCTCCATCTGATCGGACACCTCGCGGCGCACTTCTTGGTTGAACACCGCGTAGCTGTCGCGCCCGGCATTCTTGACCCGGTACATCGCCGTGTCGGCGTCGCGAAGCAAATCCGCCGGCTCGCTGTGAAACTGCAGGTCGGCGCCGACCACGCCGATGCTGCAGGACGAAAACACCGCGTGGCCGTCGATGAAGAACGGCACGTCGAAAGCCAGCAGAATGCGCTCGGCGATGGCCACGGTGACGTCCGGCGGCGCCGCGTAGGCCAGCACCGCGAATTCATCGCCGCCCAATCGCGCCAGCAAGTCGCCGTCGCGCATGCAGTGGCGCAGCCGATCGGCGGCCTGGATCAGCAACAGATCGCCCGAGTGATGGCCGAGGCTGTCGTTGACCATCTTGAAGCGGTCGAGGTCGATGAACATCACCGCCAGCTCCTCGCCCTTGTCGCAGAAATCCTGCCATGCGCCTTTGAGCCGCTGCTGCAGATAGCTGCGGTTGGGCAGCCCGGTCAGCGCGTCGTGGGCGTTTTCGTGCTGCAGCTTGGCGTTGGCGTAGTCCAGCTCCCGGGTGCGGTCCTGAACCCGCGCTTCCAGGCGCAGATTGGCGGTGTGGATGGCCTCGGCAGCGCTGCGCCGGGACAGTGCCGTGTCGATGTGGCGTGACACGAAGGTCAGCAGCTCCTGATCGCGCAACGAGTAGCTGACATGGGAGGTGTAGCTCTGCACTGCCAGCACGCCCCGCACCACGTCGCCGTCGAACAACGGAATGCCCAGCCACGAACTGGAACGGTTGACCTCGTTCTGCAGGGTGATCTCGCCGATGCTTTCCAGCCAGCGCGCCTCCGGGCCGTCGATCAGGCATGGCCGGCGCTGGCGGATGACGTATTCGGTAAAGCCACGCTCGCCACGGCGCGGATCGGGTCGGCGGGTGAGGCGTTCGTCCACGTAGTACGGGAAGGTCACCTCGCCGGTGGCGTCGTCAAACAGCGCGATGTAGAAGTTAAGGGCAAACAGCAGTTCGCCGACGATGCCGTGCAGACTTTTGAACAGGTCGGTCATGTCACCGGGTTGACTGGACAACTCGGTGATCTGGAACAGCGCGCTCTGCAAATGCTCGGCGCGTTCGCGGTCGGCCACTTCGTTGCGCAGGGCATCGTTCAGGCGGGACAACTCAAGGGTGCGGCGGGCGACGGTTTCTTCGAGCTGCGCGCGGTGCAGAATCCGGTCCAGGGCCATGGCCACGTGGCGGGCCACCACCAAAAACAGCTCCTGATCCTCGACGCTGTAGACCCGGGCGACGTCGTAGACCTGCATCGCCAGCATGCCGAACACGTCGTCGGAGGCGTTTTTCAGCGGCGCGCCCATCCAGAATTCCGGGCGATGGCCCACGCAATGGAACCGATCCAGCGCCCGCGCCCGCTCGATGGCGGCAGCATCGACGAACAGGGCCTGCTCGGTGGTCAGCACATAACCGGTCATGGACAGCCGCTCGGGGTCGAGAAACTCGTAGGTTTCCGCTTCGAGAGCGTCGAGGTCGGTGATGTCGATGTAATACGGGTAAGTGATCTTGCCGCTGTGGCTTTCGTACAGCGCCAGATAGAAGTTTTCCGCGTCGATCAGGGTCGAGAGCTGCTTGTGCACGCCTTGCAGAAACGCCGAACGGTCACGGGTCGAGCTGGCCAGGTAGGTGATTTCATAGAGCACGCGCTGGGTGGCCTGGGCCCGGGCCAGCGCATCGGTCTGCAGGCGCAGGCCCAGACGTCCGGCCAACTCGGCGAAAAACGGATCGTCGGAATGCGCGTCCGGCATCAACAGCCAGCCCAGGGCGGACTCGCCATGCCCGGTCACCCAACGCTGCAAATGGTGCTTGCGGCAGTAGCCGTCGAAGTCCTCGCGGGGTATCAAGGTCGGCCAGTGCGTGGCCGAACTGCCCTGCCCCAACAGATGCATTTGCTGGCCGGCACGGTAAGCGGCCCAGCTCAACTCGGGTGCAGCCTGGCGGGCGGCGCGCAGCAAGGCGTCCAGCGAATTCTCCTCGGTCAATCCCCCCACGGCCGACAGGCCATTATCGCCGGGTGCGGAGATCCGCTCGTCGGCAATCGGCGTACACCCGGAGAGGGTCGAAAGTGGGGAATTCATAGGCGCTCCATTGCCAGCGTCGGACTGAGCTATCTTCATGGGGTGTGACAGAAGGTTGCAAGCGGCATATTCGCATTTGCGGTCTATTCGCGACGAAAAAACCCTATTCCACGACATTTATTGAAATCACACGCCGCACAGCCCTATAGCGGCCTGCAAACTGAAAGATTTAACCCGGCACTCTATTCATACAGCGCGTCAAACAGCCCGGCAGCGACGGTTTCATGTTTCGGCATTGACCTTTGAGCGCCCTCGCCTGTCACTGATTGCTGTTACCTGTCTTTTTGCCCCACTGGAGATGATCACCCAATGATCAAGACTTACAGCTACGCCGCGCAAAAACCCACTGACAAACTCGCCCCGCTGCAGATCGAGCGCCGCGAGCCGGGCGCCGATGACGTGCAGATCGACATCCTGTTCTGCGGCGTCTGCCACTCGGACCTGCACACCGCGCGCAACGAGTGGAACAACACCCTGTATCCGTCGGTGCCGGGCCACGAGATCGTCGGCAAGGTCACCGCAGTCGGCGCCAATGTCACCCACTTCAAGGTCGGCGACCTGGCCGGTGTCGGCTGCATGGTCGACAGCTGCCAGCACTGCGCGTCCTGCGCGGAAGGCGAAGAGCAATACTGCGAGAACGGCTTCACCGGCACGTACAACGGCCCGGTGTTTGGCGGCGAGAACACCTTCGGTGGCTACTCCGACAAGATCGTGGTGAAAGAAAAGTTCGTCCTGAAGATTTCCCACAGCGACAACCTCGCCGCCGTCGCGCCATTGCTCTGCGCCGGCATCACCACCTACTCGCCGCTGCACCACTGGAAAGTCGGTCCAGGCAAGAAGGTCGGCGTCGTCGGGCTGGGCGGTCTCGGCCACATGGCGGTGAAGATCGCCCACGCCATGGGCGCCCACGTGGTGCTGTTCACCACCTCGCCGAACAAGCGTGAAGACGGCCTGCGCCTGGGCGCCGATGAAGTCATCGTGTCGAAAAACGCCGATGAAATGGCGACCCAGACCAATCAGCTCGACTTCATCCTCAACACCGTGGCGGCGCCGCACAACCTTGATCCGTTCCTGAACCTGCTCAAGCGCGACGGCACCATGACCTTGGTGGGCGCGCCGGATCAGCCGCACCCGTCGCCAGGCGTGTTCAACCTGATCTTCAAACGCCGCAGCATCGCCGGCTCGCTCATCGGCGGCATTCAGGAAACCCAGGACATGCTGGATTTCTGCGCCAAGCACGGCATCGTCTCCGACATCGAGATGATCCACATGAAGGACATCAACGAAGCCTACGAGCGCATGATCAAGGGCGACGTGAAATACCGCTTTGTCATCGACATGGCGACCCTGAAAGAAGAAGCGTCAGCCGCCTGATGGCTGGGTTCCCGGGTGCGGTTTCCCCGCCCCGGGCACTCGTAACATTCTGTCTGTTTCCCGCCTGAGAAATATTGGCAACCATCCCACGGTGCCCCGGTCACAACCCTTGAGCCATGGCCAGCACTGCCTGCTTTTACTGATCCCGACAAGACGCCAGCCCTCGCCGCTGACACAAGCGCCATGGATTAGAGAAAACGACTCACAAGTGCATGCCCGGATTCAACGCAATGCAGTGCCTGTGCATTGGTTATCGTTGAAGACTGCCGTCGCTTTGAAAATCGCCATCGCTCCAGCCGCTCCACCTGCCGTCCCTGCCCGTGCGTCCGCCCACCGTCGGCCGCCAGGTTGACCCAACGCTGACGAGGAACCCGTTCATGACCGATCAGCCTGATCGCCCCAACAAACCAGAAGTGTCTTGTGACCTCAAGGCCTTCACCGTCCCCTCCCGCCGTAACTTTCTGAAATCCATCGGCGTGTCCAGCCTCGCTGCCGCGACGGCGCCGATCTGGACCCAGGCGCTGGAAGCCCAGGCCGCTGTCGCCGATGACCTCGACCCACCTGCGGCCGACGAACGACGCATGACCCTGAAGGTCAACGGCCAGGCCCACACCCTGAACCTGCCGGCCAACGCCGCGCTGCTGGATGTGCTGCGCGATCGCCTGCAACTCACCGGCACCAAGAAAGGCTGCGACCACGGCCAGTGCGGCGCCTGTACGGTTCACGTGAATGGCGTGGCGATCAATTCGTGCCTGTCCCTCGCGGCGATGCACGAAGGCGACGCCATCACCACCATTGAAGGCCTGGCGCAGAACGGCAAGCTGCACCCGGTGCAGGAAGCCTTCTGGGAACACGACGCCTACCAGTGCGGTTATTGCACCTCCGGGCAGATCATGAGCGCGGCGGCGTTGCTGAAGGACAAAAACATCGGCACCGACGATCACAGCGTGCGCGAAGCCATGAGCGGCAACATCTGCCGTTGCGGCGCGTACAAGAACATCCTCGCGGCGATCCAGTCGGCGCGCATCAACGTCCAGGAGGTGAGCTGATGAGAGCCTTTGAGTACGTGCGCGCCAATAGCGTGGAACAGGCGGTGGCGACCCACGCAAAAAGCCCGACTGCGTTCTTCCTCGCCGGCGGCACGACGTTGCTGGATCTGGTCAAGCTGGACATCATGCCGGCCGATCAGGTGATCGACGTCAATCACCTGTCGCTCAAGCAGATCGAGGTGCAGAAGGACGGCAGCGTGCGCATTGGTGCGCTGGTCAGCAATACCGAACTGGCTCATCACCCGCACATCGTCGAGCACTACGCCGTGCTGTCCCAGGCGTTGCTGTCCGGCGCCACCACTCAGTTGCGCAACAAGGCCACGACGGCCGGCAACGTGATGCAACGGGTGCGCTGCAACTATTTCCGCGACGGCTATTCGCCCTGCAACAAGCGCGAACCGGGCTCGGGGTGCGCCGCCATCGATGGCCACAATCGCAGCGTCCACGCGGTGCTCGGCACCAGCGACCAGTGCATCGCCAGCCACCCTTCGGACATGTGCGTGGCTATGGTCGCCATTGGTGCGACGGTCGAGGTGCAGGGCCCCAAGGGCAAGCGCAGCGTGGACTTCGCCGACTTCCACCTGCTGCCCGGAGCGACGCCGTGGAAAGAACACGCGCTGCTGGACGATGAGTTGATCACCCATGTGGTGCTCGCCGCGCCGCTGGCCGGCAATAAGTCCGCTTATCTGAAGCTGCGTGACCGCGCCTCTTACCAGTTCGCCCTCGCGTCCAGCGCGGTGATCGTCGTCATGGACGGCAACACCGTGCGTGACGCGCGAGTGGCCCTCGGCGGCGTCGGCACCAAACCCTGGCGTTCGGTGGAAGCCGAGCAGGCGTTGAAGGGCCAGACCCTGACGCCGCAGACCCTCGAAAAAGTCGCCGCCATCGCCCTCAAGGGCGCCAAAGCCTATCGCCACAACGCCTACAAGATCGCGTTGGGGCAACAGGCCATCGTGCGCAACCTCGGCACCCTGAACGCCTGACCGGAGGATTCACCATGACTGATGCAATGATTGGCTCGGCACCCCGCCGCATCGATGGCCAGCGTAAGGTCACCGGCAGCGCGATGTACGCGTCCGACCATCACCTGAGAAATATGGCCTACGGCTACGGCGTGTTCAGCACCGTCGCCAGCGGCAAGATCACCGGCCTGGAACTGGACGCCGCGCGCCAATCGCCGGGCGTGCTGGAGATTCTGCACCACGGCAACTTCCCGTCGCTTTATCACAACTCGACGCTGCCGATGTCGTTTGCGCAGATCCTCAAGGCCGCCAAGTCCGATGAAAGCCGCCTGCCGTTCGAAGACGACACCGTGCATTACGCCGGTCAGTTCGTCGCCCTGGTGGTGGCCGATACCTTCGAGCACGCGCGGGCCGCGGCCTACAAGATCAAAGTCAGCTACAGCAAGACCGACGCGGTGGCCAATCTCGAACAGGGCCTGAAAGCCGGGGCGTTGCAGGACGGCAGCCCGAACCACACCCGGGGTGACGCTGCCGCTGCGTTCGACGGCGCCGTCCACAGCATCGACGCCACTTACTCGACCCCCGTCGAAACCCATAACCCGATGGAAATGCACGCCACCGTCGCCAGTTGGGAGGACGGGCGCCTGATCGTGTACGAAGCGACCCAGGGTGTGGTTGCCCACCGCAATTCCCTGGCGAAAATCTTTGGCATGATCCCGGAGAAGGTCGAGGTCCGTGCGCCGTTCATTGGCTCGGGCTTTGGCAGCAAACTGTGGATCTGGCCCCATTCGGTCGCCGCCTGCGCCGCCGCCAAGGTGCTCAAGCGCCCGGTTCAATTGGTGGTGCCGCGCCAGCAGATGTTCACCACCACCGGCCATCGTCCGGAAACCCGTCAGCGCCTGCGCCTCGCAACTGACGACAAGGGCAAGTTGCTGTCGGTGCGCCACGAGTCGATCAACACCACGTCTTTCACCGACCCGTACAAGGAAAACTGCGGCACGTCGACCAAGAGCCTCTACAGCTGCGCGAACGTGCTGGTGACCCACAAAATCATCGAGGTCAATCGCGGCACGCCGACGTCGATGCGCGCGCCGGGTGCAGCGCCGGGGCTGTTCGCCCTGGAATCGGCCATGGACGAGATGGCCGATAAAGTGGGCATGGACCCGCTGGCATTCCGCAAGCTCAACGTCTCCGAGCGCGACGAGAGCCAGAACCTGCCGTGGTCGAGTAATCATCTGCAGGAATGCATCGACAAGGCCGCCGAGCGCTTCGGCTGGAGCAAGCGCAACCCGACGCCGGGGTCGATGAAGGACGGCACCGAGATCATCGGTTATGGCATGGCCGCCTGTAATTGGGACGCCTATCGCACCCCCGCGGAAGCGCAAGTTTCGCTGCGGGCCGACGGCACGGCGTGGGCCATATGCGGGGTGCAGGACATCGGCACCGGCACGTACACCATCGTGGCTCAAGTGGTCAGCAGCATCACCGGCATCCCGCTGGACAAGATCGACGTCGAGCTGGGCAATTCGTCGTTCCCGCCGGCGCCGGTGTCGGGCGGATCGTGGGCGACCGCGAGCGTGCTGCCGGCCATCGCCGAGGCCACCCGCCAGGCCGTTGAACAGTTGAAGGCCTTTGCGACCGCACCCAAGGGCGTGTTTGCCGGAGCCAAGGCCGATCAGGTGAGTTTCGAGCAGGGCCAGCTGAAGAGCGGCGACAAGACGTTCGCCATCGCCGATGTGCTCAAGGCGCAGAAGCAGGGCAGCGCCTTCGGTGAAGCGAAGACCGGCATGAACGACACCAGCAAGCATTCGTTCCGCTCCTTCGGCGTGCATTTTGTCGAAGTGCGCTGGGACCCGGGCATTTCGCGCCTGCGGGTTTCGCGGGTGGTGAGTGCGATTGACGTGGGCAAGGTGATCAACCAGAAAACCGCGCTCAATCAGGTCGAGGGCGCGATCGTCATGGGCGTCGGCATGGCGCTGTTTGAAGCCACGGACTTCGACGAACGCAACGGCATGCCGGTGAACAACAACTACGCCGAATACGTGGTGCCGGTGCATGCCGACCAGCCGCAGATCGACGTGATCCTGCTGGACTACCCGGACCTGGAGCTCAACGAGTTCGGTGCTCGGGGGATTGGCGAGATCGGCATCACCGGACTGGCTGCAGCGGTGGCCAACGCCGTCTCACACGCCACGGGCAAACGCATTCGGGACTTGCCGATTACGCTGGACAAGCTGATGGAGTTGCCGCCGACGATGAAGGTCTGAGCCGGAATTCCAGCGTTCTGACTGCCCTCTTCCCGGCTAAAGCCGGTCCCACTAAAGCACCGCATGCCGTCAGTGGGACCGGCTTTAGCCGGGAAGCTTTTGATTTGATCGTTCCCACGCTCTGCGTGGGAATGCCGCACTGGACGCTCCGCGTCCCAAAGCTGACGCGGAGCGTCATGGTATGAATTCCCACGCGGAGCGTGGGAACGATCATTACTCACTGCATGCAGTCAGTGGGACCGGCTTTAGCCGGGAAGCCTTTGATTTGATGATCATCGATCATCATGTTCTCAGGCACGCAATCCCTGCGCGGCGCTCAGCAGTCCTTTGAATTTCCCATAACGTGCGCTCAAAGCTTCCTGCACCAGCGGCATCGGCTGATACCGGTCCTTCACCGCCATCCCCCGCCCCAGCAACTCAGCCCCCTCCCCGATCGACAGAAATCCCAGCTTCGCCGCGCCAATGCACGCGCTGAGTTCGCTGCCGTGCAGGGTGTACACCTCGCGATCCAGGATGTTGGCCAGCAACTGCGCCCAGTATTCGCTGCGGGCGCCGCCGCCCACCAGGGCGCAGGCGTTGACCGTGGCCCCGGCGGACAGCGTGGCATTCATCGCATCCAGCAGCCCGAAACCAACGCCTTCAAGCACCGCGTAACCCAACATGGCTGGCGTGCTGTCGTGCCCAAGGTTCATGAATCCGCCGCGCAACAGCGGGTCGTTGTGGGGCGTGCGCTCGCCTGCGAGGTACGGCAGAAACAGCGGACTGGAGACCGCCACAGGCTTATCCACCGGCAATTGCGCGTCAACCAGATCCAGCAAGGCCAGTTCGCTGGGCTGACCCAATAATCGGGTCACCCAACGCAGGCAGCTCGCCCCCGCCAGCATCGCGCCCATGGTGTACCAGCGCTGCGGCAGGGCGTGACAAAAGCTGTGCACGGCGCTGGCCGGATTGCCCGCCGGATGATCGGTGATCGCGACGATCGCCGCGCTGGTGCCGAGGGTGACAAACGCATCACCGGCGTTGATCGCGCCGATGCCCACCGCGGAAACCGGGTTGTCACCGCCACCTGCGGCTACGGGCAGACCTGACGGCAAACCCAGTGCCTCTGCCGCCTCGGCGCTCAGCCCGGCAGACAGTTGATCCGCTTCCAGCAAACGGGGCATCTGCCCGAGGGTCAGCCCGGTGGCGTGGAGCATCGGCGCGTACCATTCGCGCTTTGCCACATCCAGCCACAAGGTGCCGGCGGCGTCGGACATGTCACTCACCTGCTCGCCGGTCAGCAGCAAACGCAGGTAATCCTTCGGCGACAGCACGCTGGCAATGCGCGCGAACACCTGCGGCTCGTGCTGCTGCATCCACACAAGCTTCGGCGCGGTGAGGCCGGCCATGGCCAGGCTGCCGGTGACGTCCGGGTAATCCGGGAAATCTTCATTCAGCTGCGAGGCCTGAAGCACGGCGCGGGAGTCGTCCCAGAGAATGGCCGGGTACAGCACCTGCTCTGCCGCATCCAGCAGAACCGCGCCGTGCATCTGCCCCGACAAGCCGATGCAGCCGACCCGCGCCCACGCCTGGGGATTGATTGCCCGCAACCGCCCCAGCGCTCCAAGGCACGCCTGCCACCAGGCATCCGGGTTCTGCTCCGACCAGCCCGACTGCCGACGGCTGACCTCCACCCGGGCACCGGCCTGGGCCAGCACCTCGCCGTCGGCGTCCAGCAGAATGGCCTTGAGCTCGGACGTGCCGAGGTCGATGCCCAGGGAAACAAGCTGATTCATGAAGGTGTCATTCCTGTAAGAGGACGCCTAAAGGCACCCACACGAATTACGAATGCGTAACGTCGGCGCCAGTCGCTCCGACAGTCGTTTGCCCTCGGGATCGTCGATGCGCTGCAACAGCAACTGCACCGCGCGCGCGCCCAGGGCCTGCACCGGCTGAGCAATCACGCTCAAGCGCGGCAGGAAAAAATCTGCCCAGTCAAAATCATCGAAACCCACCAGCGCCATCTGCTCCGGCACCTCAATGCTGGCGTCGCGCAGCGCATGCATGGCGCCGATGGTCATCAGGTTATTCGCCGCCAGAATCGCCGTGGGCGGCGGGTTCAGGCGCAACAGCGCTGCCGTGGCGACCCGTGCCGATTCGCTGTTCGACTCGCCGTCGATCAGCAACTGCGGATCCCACGGCAGATCAGCGTCGACCAGCGCCTGCCGGTAGCCCTCGATCCGCTCCTCCGTCGTGCTCAGGCCGCGATGACCGGCGATCATGGCAATGCGCCGGTGACCGTGGCCGATCAGGTGCGTCACCAACTCAGCGGTGGACAGACGATTCTCGACGCCGACCTGATCGAAACCCTCGACCGCCATCCGGTCCACCAGCACGCTGGGAATGGCGTTGCTGCGCAAGTACGCCAGCGCTGCCTGCTGCGGATCGCTGGACGGCGCGAGCAGAATGCCGTCCACACGTCGGTGGTGCAGCGCCTGAACCACGCGCAGTTCCTGGGCGGGATCGTCGTGGGTATCAACGAACAACATCATGATGCCGTGGCGCGCGCATTCGGTTTCGATGGCGTGCACGGTCTCGCTGAAATAGTGGTTCGACAGCGCCGAAATCGCCACGCCGATGGTGTTGGTGCGCGAACGGGCCAGCGAGCGGGCCAGGGTGTTGGGGATGTAGCCCAACTCCTGAACCGCCCGCTGCACCGCTTCCACCGTCCTGGCGCTGACTTTGCGCGTGCCGTTGAGCACGTGGGAAACGGTCGACGTCGATACCCGCGCCCGCTTCGCCACGTCTTCCATTTTGATCACGGCAACGACTCCTTCAGGCCTGCGTCTCAGTGCTTGCTGGACCAGCCGCTGTAGGAGCCGATGTTGTCGCGGGTGATCAGTTTCGGCGTGAGTTGAGTGACCGCTTCAGCGGGCTTCTTGTCGTTGAGCAGGTCATTACCGATGACCACCGCCTGCTGCGCCATGGCCCACGGGTCCTGGCTGGCCGAGGCCTGAATCGAGGTATCGGACTTGAGGGCTTGCTCGATGTCCGGCGCACCGTCCACCGAGGTGATGATGATGCCGCTGCGTTTCAACTGCTTGGCGGCCAGGTCACTGCCGATGGCTTGAGGGTCGTTGATCGCGAACAGGCCGTCGATTTTCGGGAAGCGGGTCAGGTAACCCTGCATCGCATTCAGGCCGCCTTCACGGGAGCCTTTGGCGTCCTGATCGTCGGAGAGAATCTTGATGTCCGGCGCAGCGGCGAAGGCCGACTTACACCCCGCAACGCGGTCGGTCACGGCGGTCACCTGCGGGCCGTTCTGAATGATCACATTGCCCTTGCCGGACAGCTTGTCGACGATGAACTGACAGGCCAGCTTGCCCGCTTCAACGTTATCGGTCTGCACGGTGGCGTCGACGCCGGCGGCGCTGACGTCGACGGCCACGACCTTGATGCCGGCGGCCTGGGCCTTCTTGATTGCCGAAGCAATGGCCTTCGGGTCCACGGCATTGATCAGGATCAGGTCGACGCCCGACGCGATGAAGTTGTCGATCTGCGAGAACTGCTTGCTGAGGTCGTAATCGGCGGAGACGGAGGTGACTTTGACGTTGGGGTTGAGCTCCATGGCCTTGGCCTTGGCGCCGTCGGCCAGGGTGACGAAATATGGGTTGCCCAGGGAACCCAGGGTGATGCCGACGGATTTCAGCTCACGGGCTTCGACGCCCTGGGACAGCAACGCGGCCAGGCACAGGGACATGACAGCGGGGAATTTGCGTTTGAAGTTCATGGGTTCTCTCTTGTGATTATTGTCGGAGTCTTCGTTGAAACGCGTGGAGCCAAACAGCAGTTGATCAGGTTCGCGCACCGGACTGGCGATAGCGATCCAGCGCCACCGCACCAATGATGACGATGCCTTTGATGATGTATTGCCAGATGTCGGAGACGCCCAACAGCACCAGGCCGTTGGTCAACACCGCAATGATCAGCGCGCCGATCAGGGTGCCGCCGATGGTGCCGACGCCGCCGGTGAAACTGGTGCCGCCGAGGATCACCGCCGCGATGGCGTCCAGCTCGTAGGACTGTCCCAACTGCAGGCCGTTGGCGGCGAACAGGCGCGAAGCGCTCATCACTGCGCCGAGCCCGGCCAGCGCGCCGGAGACCGCATAGACGAACAGCAACACCTTCCACACCTTGATCCCGGACAGGCGCGCCGCTTCGGGATTGCCGCCCACCGAGTAGATCTGCACGCCCATGACTGTGCGGCGCAGGATGAACCAGGAAACCACGATGACCGCCACGGCGATGATCACCAGCCACGGCACGCCGAGCACTGAATCATTGCCGATGAAGGCGAACGGCAGGTCGGGGTTGAAGACGGTTTTGTCGTCGGCCAGCAAACGCGCCAGGCCGCGCATGGCGGTGAGCGCACCGAGGGTGACGATGAACGGCGGCAGACGCATAAAAGCAATCAGGCCACCGTTGACCAGCCCCAGCAACAGCCCGAAACCGACACCGGCGGCGATGCCGAGCATGCCGAACTGCGGTGACATCGAGGCTTGCAGGGCGACCACAGCCGAAGCCGCGAGAATCGCGCCCACCGAAAGGTCGATGCCGGCGGTCAGAATCACGAAGGTCATGCCCGCCGCCAACACCACGTTGACCGAGGCTTGCTGGGTAATGATCGACAGGTTCTGCCAGCTCATGAAGGTGTCGGTCATCAGCGAGAAGCCGATCAGCAACAGAATCAGCACCGGCAGCATGCCAACGGTACGCATCAGTTCGCGCACACGTTCACGCTTGCTGATGGCGGCAACGGTGGGCGAGTTTTCCAGGGGCAGACTCATGGCCTGGTTTCCTTTTTATTGTTGTGGGTGGGAGACACGTTTCTGTAGGAGCGCGCTTGCCCGCGAACGGGATCTGTCAGCGCCAAATGCGCTGACTGATACAACGCATTCGCGGGCAAGCGCGCTCCTACAGGGTAAGGGTCGCGCCTGAGAGGTGGGTCTAGACATGGGCCACCTGCGCACTCCCCGTTGCCAGATCGATGATCCGCTCCTGGGAGATCTCCTGCCCGGAGTGGCCACCCACTTCGGCCACCAGCTCCCCTTCGCGCATGATCAGCACGCGGTCGCAGGTGCCGATGATTTCCGGCAGCTCGCTGGAGATCACCACAATGCCGACGCCGGCCTTGGCCAGTTCGTTGATGATTCGGTAGATCTCGGACTTGGAGCCGATGTCCACGCCGCGGGTGGGCTCGTCGAGAATCAACACATGGGGTTTGACCTCCAGCAGCCGCGCCAACAGAACCTTCTGTTGATTGCCGCCGGACAGCGCGCCGACGTTGACCTTGCCCGACGCCACGCGAATCGACAGCGAACGAATCGCCTCGATCGCCCGTTTCGCGCCACGGCCGCGATCCAGCACGCCGCCGGTGTGGGCGTCGGGGACGCAGGCGCAGACGTTGATGTTGTCGCGCACGCTCATGTCCAGAAACAGCCCCTGGGCCTTGCGGTCTTCAGTCAGGTAAACCACCCCCGCACGAATCGCATCGGTGGGGCTGCGCAGCTCGGTGATCGCTTTGCCGGCCACTTCAAGGCTGCCGGAGATACGTGAATCGGCGGCGAAGATCAGTCGCGCCAGTTCCGTGCGCCCTGCCCCGACCAGCCCGGCGATGCCCAGCACTTCGCCGGCGTGCAGGTCGAAACTGCACGGCTTGACGCGCTTGCCGTCGGCCATGTCGCGCACGCGCATGACCACCGCGCCGGGGTCGTAGGCGGCGTGTTCTTTCTTGTAGAAACCGGACAGATCGCGGCCGACCATCATCTTCACCAGCGCCTCGGCCGACAGCGCATCGCGCTCCAGCATGCCGACGTATTCGCCGTCGCGCAGCACCGACACCCGGTCGGACAGCTCGTAGATTTCTGCCATGCGATGGCTGATGTAGATGATCGCCAGGCCCTGGTCACGCAGCTGTTTGATCAGCGCAAACAGGCGGTCGGTTTCCCGGGACGACAGCGGCGTGGTCGGCTCGTCCATTACCAGGATTTTCGCGTTAGCGTGCAGCGCCCGGGCGATTTCCACCAGTTGCCGCTCGGCAATGGACAGCACACTGACCTTGGTGGAGGGTTTGAAATCGGCGCCCAGTCGCACCAGTACCTCAACGCAACCGGCTTCCATCGCCTTGCGGTCGATGCTCCAGCCACGGCGCAATTCGCGGCCCAGGTAAATGTTCTCGGCGACGCTGAGGTTCGGGCAGAGGCTCAGTTCCTGATAGATCACGGCGATGCCGCGCGCTTTGGCAGACAACGGGTCGAACGCGTTCAGGGTCTGGCCGTCGATGCGGATTTCGCCACCGGCATCGGCCTGATAGGCGCCGGACAGAATCTTCATCAGCGTCGACTTGCCCGCGCCGTTCTCGCCCATCAGGGCATGAACTTCACCGGCGTAGACCTTGAGAGCGACATTTTTCAGCACGCGCAGGCCGTTAAAGGTCTTGGAAATGGCGGTCATTTCCAGCACGGGCTGAGGAGAAACGGAGAGGACGGCGGCGCTCATAACCGAGCGGCCGATGAAGCAGAGGTGACGAGCGCGGACAGCACACGCGGCAATCGAGCAAACGAGCTGATCATGTGAATCTCCGAGGTTTCTTGTTTTTATGCCTGGGCCACCTCTTTGCGGGTGGCGCTCGGGTATTGCCTTGAAATATTTCGGAACTGCTTGATCCTAGAACAGCTGAATCGATTCACGCAAGCGCTTGCTTCTTTTTTTACGGTTTGAGTTATGCGGCGCGAGGTTTGGCGTCTTCCCGGCTGAAGCCGGTCCTACCAAACGCGCGCGGTGTTTCATTGGTATTGGCTTCCCCTCGCTGCGCGTGGGGATGCATCCTGTGACGCTCCGCGTCAACTCCCGCTCTCCAATGCGGGTCCTCTTGTGGACGCGGAGCGTCCGGGGCGGCGTTACCACGCAGAGCGTGGGAACGATCGGCGGTGTTTCAGTGGGACCGGCTTCAGCCGGGAAGAGGCCGGCGAGGTCACCCTCAATTCTGCGGTGTGATGTTGACGCCTTCCCTGCTGAAGCGGGTCCTGCCAAGTGCTGCGGAGGTCAGCCCTGCGCGGCCACAAACCCACATCAATGCACGTCGCTCGTCGAGGTGAGACGTTTCAGCCTGAATTTGCGGTAGCATTGCTGGCATTTCGATGACGGCCTGAATCAGGAAGCCTTATGTCCAGAATTTCCCACTCCGCTTTGCGTCGCAAATTCCGTGAGCAGCTGGCTTCGCAGCACTGCGTCGAGACGGCTTCAGTGTTCGATCCCATGTCGGCGCGCATTGCGGCGGATCTGGGCTTCGAGGTCGGCATTCTGGGGGGGTCGGTGGCGTCGCTGCAGGTGCTGGCAGCACCGGATTTTGCGTTGATTACCTTGAGCGAGTTCGTCGAGCAGGCGACCCGGATCGGTCGCGTCGCGCAGCTGCCGTTCATTGCCGACGCTGACCATGGCTATGGCAACGCATTAAACGTCATGCGCACCGTTGAAGAACTGGAGCGCGCCGGTGTGGCGGCGCTGACCATCGAAGACACCTTGCTGCCTGCGCAATTCGGGCGCAAATCCACGGATCTGGTGTCCATCGAAGAAGGCATCGGCAAGGTCAAGGCGGCGCTTGAAGCCCGAGTCGACCCGGAACTGACGATCGTCGCCCGGACCAATGCCGGCGTGCTGCCGGTCCAGGACATCATCGAACGCACCCTGGCCTACGAAAAGGCCGGCGCCGACGGCATCTGCATCGTCGGGATCAAGGACTTCGAGCACCTGGAGCAGATTTCGGAAAAGCTCAGCGTGCCGTTGATGCTGGTGACCTACGGCAACCCGGAACTCAATGACCGTCAGCGCCTGGCCGATCTGGGCGTGCGGGTGGTGGTCGCGGGCCACGCGGCGTACTTCGCCGCGATCAAGGCCACCTACGACAGCCTCCGCGCCCAGCGTCAGGTCACCCACAGCACCTCGAACCACAGCGCCACCGAACTGACCCACACCTACACGTTCCCGGAAAATTACGTGGCCTGGGCCAAGGACTTCATGGACGTGAAGGAGTAAGCCTGCGGCGTGGCGCCTTTGTGCGTCACGCCCGTTACCTGCTTCATCCAGCGACCGCTGCGGTCTGCGACATCTTCCACGCCACCAGCGCGGCGGCGAGCAAAAACACACCGCTCGCGATAAACGTCGCGCAAAACGGAACGTGCAGCAAAAAGGACCGTTCCGGCAGGATCCGGCGCGTGACCGGATCGAGCCTCTTGGGGCTTACTTCAGATGGGTCTGAAAGAACGATGTCAGCCTGCCGAAAGGGATCAGATCCACCCGGTCATACAGGTCCACGTGCCCGGCACCCGGAATGATCACCAGCTCTTTGGGCTCACCGGCCAGGCGATAAGCCTCCTCGCTGAACTCGCGGGAATGGGCGTTCTCGCCGGCGATGAATAGCATCGGCCGCGGTGAAATCGTCTCGATGTCAGCGAACGGGTAGAAGTTCATGAACTTCACGTTGCTGCTCAGTGTGGGGTGCGTGGTCAATTCAGGCGACTGGCCCTTCGGCGTGAACTCGCCCCGTGGGGTCCGGTAGAAGTCGTAAAACTCACGCTCGATCGGGTTGGAGTGTTCGGTGAGTCTGTCCACGGTGCCGCTGGTGTACTGGGTTTTGCCGCCGGCAAACTCGACATCACGTTGTACAGCGGCGGCCGCCATGGCTTCTTTGCGTTGCTCGACACTGACCGAATGCTGCAGGCCGTTGCGATTGACGCCGCCCATGTCATACATGCTCACGGTCGCGACGGCCTTCATGCGTGGGTCTATCTTCGCAGCGCTGATGGCGAAACTGCCGCTGCCGCAGATACCCAGAACACCGATGCGGTCGCGATCGACGAAGCCTTGGCTGCCGAGGTAGTCGACGGCGGCGCTGAAGTCTTCGGCGTAGATCTCAGGGGACACCAGATTGCGCGGCCGACCTTCGCTTTCCCCCCAGAACGACAGGTCGATTGCCAGCGTAATGAAACCCTGCTCGGCGAGTTTCTGCGCGTACAGGTTCGAGCTCTGTTCCTTCACGGCGCCCATGGGGTGACCGACGATGATCGCCGGATACTTGCGGCCACTGATCATGTCCTTCGGCACGAACAGGTTGCCCACTGTTTTCATCAGGTACTGGTTGTTGAACGTCACCTTCTGCTTGGTGACCTGTTCACTGGTGTAGAAATTGTCAGCTCCGCTGGACATATCGGCTCCCATTGTTGCGAATGAACTGACCAGCAAGGCCAGCCCCATCATCAGCTGTTTCATGAATGTCTCCGGCGCCGGGGCGCGGCGCGAATGAAGTGTGCGATGCACATATTCATGGGGCAGCCCGAGCAGGCAGTAGAGCAATCCGGTGGCTTTCTTGCCCGATCCGATCAATCCGGAGGGGCAAGGCTGGACGGCTGTTTTACCGGGCCCGTACAGTTCAAGCTCGGCAGGACAGCAAAACCAAATGGGGGAAAAACATGGGCGACACCGCGATTTCGATGCAGGCAACAGGCAGCGACACCCGAGCCCAGTTGCAATCGCTGACGCGCATAATCGACAGCCTTACGCCGGCCCCCGGTGATTTTCCTACCGTCATCACCGGCCTCGGCCTGTTTCGCCGCGAAGCGCCCTCGCCGCCAGTGACCTGCATCCTGGCCCCGAGCATCGTGCTGGTGGTCCAGGGCGCCAAGGAAATGGTCATCGGCAGCGACGTCTATCCCTACGACACGACGCGCTTTCTGATCACCTCACTGGACGTGCCTGCCAACTCCGCTGTAACCCTCGCCAGCGCGGACGTGCCGTGCCTGGGGCTGGTCTTCCAGCTGGACCTGCGCACCTTGGCCGAGCTGATCGCCCAAGGGGATGTACCAACACCGAAGGAGCGCGCCGTGCGCAAAAGCGCGGGCATTGCCAGCCTGACCTCAACGCTGCTCGATCCCCTCGCCCGACTGGTCAATCTGTTGCAGGAGCCCGACGCCATTCCGGTGCTCTGGCCCCTGTTGCAGCGGGAGATTCACTTCCGGCTGCTCCAGGGCGATCGGGCGCCGCTGCTGCGGCATATTGCTTCGGTCGACAGTCAGGGTTACCGGATTGCCAAAGCCATCGACTGGCTGAAGCTCAATTACGCGAGTGCCTTGCGCGTCGAAGACCTGGCTGCGCGGGTGCAGATGAGCGCGCCGAACTTCCACCTGCACTTTCGCAACCTCACGTCCATGAGCCCGCTGCAGTACCAGAAATGGCTGCGTCTGAACGAGGCGCGGCGGCTGATGCTCAACGAACAGCAGGACGCCGCCAGCGCTGCGTTCAAGGTCGGTTACGAAAGCCCCTCGCAGTTCAGTCGCGAGTACGGTCGGCTGTTCGGCGCACCGCCGAAAAAGGACATTACGCGGATGCGCAGCCAGGCCGCGGCGGCGTCATGATCGTCGCCCGCCAGCCCCTCAGTCTTTTTTCACCGGCCCGGCCAGGTAGGTCTGCTCGGTCACCGGCTCCAGCCAGTCGACCGGCTTGCCGTCCAGCGCTTCGTTGACCGCGACGTGTTGCATGGCGGTGGTGTCGGTTGCGCCGTGCCAGTGACGACGGCCGCAGTTGCACCAGATCAGATCGCCCGGGCGGATTTCGGTTTTCGGCCCGCCTTCGCACTGGGTCCAGCCGACGCCGTCGGTGACCAGCAAAATCTGCCCCAGCGGGTGGGTATGCCAGTTAGTGCGGGCGCCCGGCTGGAAATTCACGATGGCCAGGCCGACCCGCGCCGGTGCCGGGGCGTTGAAAATCCGGTCAATTCTTACGTCGCCGGTGAACCAGTCTGCCGGGCCCTTGACGGCCTTGGCCGAGCCGGCGCGGTGGATTTGCATGTCTTCAGCAGATAAATCAGTTGAGCTCATAGCGACCTCCAGAAAATGTGCAGGCAGCGTAACAAGGGCGCATTGCCGACAGTATCCGTAGAATGCTTCGATCAAAATGAAGGAGCGCTTGGCAATGGCGGATTACAAACTGGATGACCTAGCGGTGTTCGTTGCAGTGGGCCGCGAAGGCAATTTCACCCGCGCCGCCGCCGCGCTGGGTATTTCACCCTCGGCGGTCGGGCAGACCATGCGCCTGCTTGAGGAGCGTCTGGGCGTTCGCCTGCTCACCCGCACCACCCGCAGCGTGACCCGCACCGAGGCCGGCGAGCAGTTATTCAAGGGACTGGCGCCGCTGCTCGACAGCATCCAGGAGCAGGTCGATGCCGCCATCGACCACAGCGGCCGCCCTTCCGGCACGGTGCGCATCACCGCTGACGAGTTCGCCGCGCGTTACGTGCTGTGGCCACGGCTCAAACCCTTGCTCGATCAATACCCTGACATGACCATCGAACTGGTCACCGACTACGGCCTGACCGACATCGTCGCCCAGCGCATCGACGCCGGCGTGCGCCTGGGTGACACCCTCGCGGCGGACATGATCGCCGCGCCGATTGCCCCGCCGTTGCGGCTGATGACCGTGGCGTCCCCCGAGTACCTCGCGCGGCACCCTACGCCACGGGTGCCCGAAGACCTGCCCCGCCATCGCTGCATCAACCTGCGCCTGCCGACCCACGGCGCGCTGTATCAATGGGAATACGCGAAAGAAGGCCGCGAGATTCGCGTGCGTGTCGACGGCCCGCTGATCATGAACAGCGTGTTTCAGATTCTTCAGGGGTGCCTGGACGGCGTCGGTCTGGCGCAGCTTCCCGAAGGGCTGGTCGCCGGGCATATCAAACAGGGCGAACTGGTGGAGGTGCTCGCCGACTGGTGCGAACCGTTCGAAGGCTATCACCTGTACTACCCCAGCCGGCGCCAGCACACGGCGGCGTTTCGCGTGGTGCTGGAGGCGCTGCGGATCAATCCGCTGGCGTGAGAAGACGGGTTAGAAGTCGAAGCTGAACTGGTCCTGGGAACTGAGATCGATGGTCCGCGAGATCACGAACGGCAGGATCGCGTCGGCAATCGGCTGCAGCTGTTTGCTGATGTAGTGGTCGTAGTCGATGGCCGCCGTCCGCACTTCCAGCGGTTCAGGGCCGGCGACGGTGATCACATAGTTGATCCAGCCGCCATTCTGATACTGCAACGGTCGGCCCTGCTGGCGGTTGTACTCATCGGCCAGGCGCGCGGCGCGCACATGGGGCGGCACGTTGCGTTCGTAATCGTCGAGGGCGCGGCGCAGGCGCTTGCGATAGATGAGTTGGCCGTCGAGCTCACCGGCCAGGGTTCGGCCCACGTACTCCCGAATGTATTCCTGAAACGGCTGACGCTGGAAAATCCGCAGGTACAGCTCCTGCTGAAAGGTCCGGGCCAGCGGCGACCAGTCGGTGCGCACCACTTCCAGTCCTTTATAGACCATTTCGTCTTTGCCATCGGCGCGGGTCACCAACCCTGCATAGCGCTTCTTGCTGCCCTCTTCCGCGCCGCGAATGGTCGGCATGAGGAAGCGCTTGAAGTGGGTTTCGAATTGCAGTTCGAGGGCGCTGTCCAGGTCGTACGACTTCTTCAGATGTTCGCGCCACCAATCGTTGACCTGCTTCACCAGCGCGGTGCCGATTTGCGCGGCATCGTCCTGCGCATGGGCTTTTTTCAGCCAGACGAACGTCGAGTCGGTGTCGCCGTAAATCACCTCATAACCCTGGGCTTCGATCAGCAGCCGGGTCTGGTGCATGATCTCGTGCCCGCGCAGAGTGATCGACGATGCCAGCCGCGTATCGAAGAAGCGGCAACCACTGGAACCCAGCACGCCGTAAAAGGCGTTCATGATGATTTTCAGCGCCTGGGACAACGGCGCATTGCGCTCGCGCTTGGCCACTTCGCGCCCTTCGGCGACACGCGAGACGATGGCCGGCAGACAATGCCGCGTCCGGGAAAAACGCGCGCCCCGAAAGCCTTCCACCGACTCACTGTCGTCGGGGTGCTTGAGGCCTTCGATCAAACCTACGGGGTCGATGAGAAACGTGCGGATGATGGACGGATACAGGCTTTTGTAATCGAGCACCAACACCGATTCGTACAGCCCGGGGCGGGAATCCATGACGAAACCGCCGGGGCTGGCTTCCGGCATGCGCTCGCCCAGGTTCGGCGCGACAAAGCCCTGGCGGTGCATCAGCGGGATGTACAAATGCTCGAACGCGGCCACCGAACCGCCATTGCGATCCACCGGCAGGCCGGTCACCGTGGCGCGTTCGAGAAGGAAGGTCAGCAGCTCGGTCTTGGCAAAAATCTGCGTGACCAGCTCACAGTCCTTGAGGTTGTACCGCGCCAGCGCCGGCTTGTCCTCGGCAAACATGCGGTTGATCTCGTCCATGCGCTGATACGGATTGTCGATGGCCTTGCCTTCGCCGAGGAGCGTTTGCGACACGTTTTCCAGGCTGAACGAGGGGAAACTCCAGGTCGCTGAACGCAGCGCTTCGATGCCGTCGATGATCAGCCGCCCGGCCGCCGCCGCGAAGAAGTGATTGTTGCGCGCGCCGTGTTCGCGCCAGGTCATCACCTCGCCGCCGCGACCCAGGCGCAGCGGCACATTCAAGCGCCGCGAGTGCTCGTGCAGCACGCGCAAGTCAAACTGCACGACGTTCCAGCCGATGATCCCGTCCGGGTCATGGCGGGCCATCCATTCGTTGAGTTTCTCCAGCAGAGCGACCCGGGTGTCGCAGTATTCGAGCTTGAAATTCACCTTAGCGTCATCGCCGTTGGCCGGGCCGAGCATGTACACCTGACGCTCGCCGCAGCCGTGCAGGCCGATGCAATACAGCTCGCCGCGCTCGGTGGTTTCGATGTCCAGCGACACCAGTTTCAGGGTCGGTCGATAATTTGGATCAGGCCTGAGTTGCGCGTCCAGCAACAGGCCATTGGCGTCCGGCCGCCCGCCGAACTGCACCGGCGCAGTGATGAAACGCTCCATCAGGTAACGCTCGGGCGGGCGGATATCAGCTTCGTAAACATCGACGCTGGCCTTGCGCAGGTCGCTTTCCAGGTTCATCAATTGGCGATGCTGGCGGGTGTAAAACCCGAACACCGGGCGGTGGCGGAAATCACACAGCTCCAGCGGCTTGAGCTCGACATGGCGCTCGTTGCGCAATACGGCTTCGGCGCGCTCGCGGTGCTGCTCCGGAATAAACGCGACCGAAGTCTGATACGGCAGGCGCACCTGGCGCGGCCCCTCATCGGTGGCCAGCCAGAATTCCACCTCGGTGCCGGCGTCCGTATCACGCCAATGCCGGGTCAGGACGAAGCCCTGCTGTAAATCCACCGCTGCAACCTCGTCGCTTTTTATTTCAGACGAGGATTCTACGGTGAATGCCACCGGAAAGCGCGGCGGCTGCAGGAACGATGTGGTCCCATGGACATCACAACAACTCGACCATCATCTGAGGGATCCAGCATGCACGTTCGACGTACCGCTCTGACCGCCTCCATCCTCGCCGCGTTGTTCAGCGGGGGCTTTTTTGCCGGCGGCGCCTATGCCGCCGACGTTTCTCCCGAGCAACTGCTGAAGAAGGCCCAGGCCGAGCAGAAACCCTATCTGGCCACCGTCAAGCAATTGGTCGACATCGACACCGGGACCGGTCAGGCGCCCGGTTTGAAAATGGTCAGCGCGGTGCTGGTCGAACGTCTCAAGGCCCTGGGCGCAACGGTGGAAACCACGCCAGCGACGCCCTCGGCGGGCGATAACATCGTCGGCACCCTCAAGGGTACGGGCAGCAAATCCTTTTTGCTGATGATCCATTACGACACCGTGTTCGGCCCCGGCACGGCCGCCAAGCGTCCGTTCCGCGTCGACGGTGAGCATGCTTATGGCCCCGGTGTCGCCGATGCCAAAGGCGGCGTGGCCATGGTGCTGCACACCCTGAAGCTGCTGGAAGACGAGAAATTCAAGGATTTTGGCACGATCACCGTGCTGTTCAACCCCGACGAAGAAACGGGTTCCGCGGGCTCGAAAACCCTGATCGCCGAGCTGGCCCGCAAGCACGACTACGTGTTCTCGTTCGAGCCACCGGACAAGGACGCGGTGACGGTCGCCACCAACGGCATCAACGGCGTGTTCGTCGACGTCAAAGGCAAGTCTTCCCACGCCGGCTCCGCCCCGGAAGCCGGCCGCAACGCCGCCATGGAACTGGCCCACCAACTGGTGCAGCTCAAGGACCTGGGCAATCCGGCCAAGGGCACAACGGTCAACTGGACGCTGATCAAAGGTGGCGAGAAACGCAACATCATCCCCTCCAGCGCCGCGGCCGAAGGCGACATGCGCTACTCCGACCTGAGCGAATCCGACCGCGTGCTGGCCGATGGTCAGCGCATCGTGCAAGGCAAAATGATCGACGGCACCGACGTCACCTTCCGCCTCGACAAAGGCCGCCCCCCACTGGCGAAAAACCCCGCCACCGACGCACTCGCCAAAACGGCGCAAGCGATCTACGCCAACACCGGCCGCCCCCTCGAACCCATCGCCATGCGTTTCGGCACCGACGCCGGCTACGCCTACGTCCCCGACAGCCAAAAACCCGCCGTCCTCGAAACCATGGGCGTCGTCGGCGCCGGCCTCCACGCCGACGACGAATACATCGACCTCACCAGCATCGCCCCGAGGCTCTATCTGACCGCGGCGATGATCATGGAATTGTCCGGAAAATAGAGCGGGGCTGACGCTCCTCAGGGCTTATTGAAAAGCCAGTTCCGGTGGGACGCGGAGCGTCAGAGGCGGCATTACCACGCGGAGCGTGGGAACGATCAGGCATAGGACCGCAAGATTGATGGTGCCCAAACCGGCCCCTTCCCGGCTAAAGCCGGTCCCACTAACAGCAGCGCGGGCAGCCATTGGGACCGGCTTCAGCCGGGAAGCCCTTGATCTGCTTTTGATCTGCTTTTGATCTTCAAACGCAAAAAGTCCAGTCACCGCCAATCGCGACTTGGGTGCAGGCTGAACGCAGGTCTCGCTCCGTGGGCCGAGCGGCATGGATGCCGCGAGAGCCGCCCCCCGCCATGGATGGCGG